>NZ_JBGCBY010000010.1:0-262240 GCF_041262165.1 Streptacidiphilus sp. MAP12-16 | reverse complement strand
ACGTCGGCGATGACCTCGGCCTCTGCCTCGACTGCTGGCTCGACCACGACGTCTGCGACGGGCTTGGCCTCGACCTCTGCAGTGGGCTCAGCCTCCGGCTCTGCTTCGACCGAGACGTCGGGGACAACCTCAGCCTTTGCCTCGGGCTCCACCTCGACGTCGGCGATGGGCTCAGCCTCTACCTCAGCTTCGACCGAGACATCGGTGTCGACCTCAGGCTCGGCCTCGACCTCAGTCTCAGCTTCGATCTCAGCCTCAGCCGCGACCGCGACCGCGACCGCGACCGCGACCTCTGCCTCGACCGCGACCTCGGGCTCCGCCTCGATCTCGACCTCTGCGGCGGGAGCCGCCTCGATCTCGACCGTGGCGGCAGCGCCGTCCCGCGGTTCGGGGACCAGCGCCTGCCGTACGTCCGTCTCGTCCGGGAAGAGCCGGTCGCAGGTGTCGGCCACCGCCTCGCTGTCGGCCTGCCGCGTGGTCAGCTCCTTCAGCAGGCCCTCGAAGCCCTGCTCCTCAAGACCCGTGCGCAGCGTCCGGAGCGTGGGCAGCCGGTAGAGCGTTCCCTCGTCCGCGGCGAGGCGGTCGAGGAGGTCCACCAGTTCCTCGAAGGGAAGCGCAGCGGGGTTGCGCTCCGGCAGGAGCCGGCCGAGCTCCCGCAGCCCGGACGCCGCGGCGTCGATGGCCTGGGCGGCGTCGTCCAGGATGGTGTCGTCGGCAGGCAGTGCAGGGCCCGCGCCGGACGGCGCGAGCGCCGCCCAGTCGGCACGCTCCCTCGCCGCCGACGCCAGCGCGGCATGCAGCGCCGCCCGTCGGATCCGCTTGGACGCGGCCAGGCCGCGAGCCGCCGAGCCGAGAGTGAGACGTCGTCCCCAGGAGAGCTTCACCCCCCGCGCCTTGCGCGACTTGCCGCTCTCCGTGGCCGCGACGAGGCCGTCCAGGTCCTCGGCCTCGTAGACCGCGGGGGTCAGCGTCGCGAGGGTCGTCCGGACACGGAGCAGCAGCGCGACCGCCCGGGTGACGGTGGCGACGCTGTCCAGCTCACCGAGCGTCGTCTCAGCGAGCAGCCGAACCGCGGCAGCGCGGGCCGCGGGAAGGTCGCGACCGCGCAGCTCGGCGAGGACGGTCGAGGCGGCGCGGGCGTCTTCGGGGCTGCCGATGGTGTCGACGGCCGCGTACCAGGCGTGGGTCTCGGCGGTCAGTGTGAAGCCGCCGAGCGAGGCGTAGCTCAGCAGATCCTCGCGGACGCCTGGCTGAGAGTCACCATCCGCTACGGCTGCGGTAGACGGGGAGGTCTCGTCGGTACTGGGCAGGTGGAGCGCGGTCATATGTAGTCCGATTCGTGGCAGGAAGGACTGCGGCGTGGAGGCCGGTGGCAGCGCAGCAGGCGACCTGCCACTGGACAGTTCCTGTCGGATGGACCGCCCGGCGCGGCTTTCCCTACGGCGCGAACGCCCACGATACGGGTGAGCGCTCGGGCCGCGCACGCACCCCGGCGTTCTCTGCCCTGCGAAGTCACGGGAATGGCGGCCTGCCGCCCGGCAGCTTCGCGCCCGCAGCCGCCGGCAGCCGCCCGCGGCGACCGTCGCCCGGACCCGGCCTGGCCGGGGGCCGTCGGTGGATGCCGTCCGCCGGAAGGGTCAGCGCGTTCGTCCGAATGGCCCGCCTTCCCGAGCGGCGTGCGCTGCCCGCCGTCGCGCGTCCCTAGCCTTCGGGTGGTCAGAGGTCGGCGTGGACAGCTGACTCCGGCTCGTCCGCGAGGTGCCTGCCCTCCCATGCTGTTTCAACGTCCCGCCCTCGAACGTCCCGTCGCCAAGCGCGTCGCTGACGACGGGCGCCGGCCTGTCCGGCGGGTGGCCCGGCGCCGCAGGTCCGGGATCGGTTGGCGGACGCTTCTCGCCGCCACCTTCGGCGCGCTGCTCCCGGCCGCCGTCGTGCCGCAGGCGGCTCACCCAGCGGGCCCCGAGCGCCCGGTCCTCGGATCGGGACACGCGCGAGCCCCGGCCCGACCGGCGGCGCCGGCTCTCCCGAAGTTCCACCCGGTGCACCCGGGGTTCGCCCGGTTCAACGCGCACTACAGCGTCCGGTTCAGCCAGGACAGCGTGCCGGTGCGGGCCGCTCGACCGGCCCGACCTGCCGCCCCGTCCTGGTACGCCCCGGCCCCCGGCGCCGCGATCAGCCAGCCGTTCGGCGTCCCCGACTCCGAGTACGCCGCGGGCTACCACACTGGTGTGGACTTCGCCGTGGACGTGGGCACACCGCTGCTGGCGGTCGGGTCCGCGGTGGTCGAGACCGCACGGTACGGCGGAGCCTACGGACGGATGGTCGTGCTGCGGCTGCTGGGCGGGCAGTTCGCCCTGTACGCGCACATGTCCGTGATCCGGGTGGGGGAGGGGCAGCCGGTGACGGCGGGTCAGTGCGTCGGCCTGTCGGGGAACACCGGCAACACCACGGGGCCGCATCTCCACTTCGAGATCCGCACCATCGACGAGTACGGGGCCGTCGTCGACCCGATCCGCTACCTGTCGGCGCGGGGCGCGCGGAACTTCTGACCCGTGCCCGCCCCGGGCTCACGCGCCGGGTCGGTCCGGTCCGGCCGCGACCCCGGAGAGAGCGCCCCAGCCGCAGGACCACTGCCGGTCGGACGTCACATAGCCGTGCGCCGCCTCGATGCTCCGGTCGTAGCAGGCGCCGCTGTCCGTGGTCCCCAGGTAGTGCTCGGAGCCGGTCCCGTCGGCGGCCGTGATCACGCCCGCGCTGCGGGCGAGCACACCGGTGGCGTCGACGTGGTCGTCGGTGACGGCGGTGGGCCGCCAGTGGTCGCCCTCGCGGATGCTGTCGAGCAGTATCCGGCCCTGGGAGACCGTCGCCGCGAGCGAGTAGTTGTTCCCGTCGGTGAACAGCGGGACGTCGGAGTCCACGGTGATCGGGTACGACCAGGCGTGGCGCAGGCTGACCGGACGACCGTCGCCGCGGGTCGTCGTCACGGTCGTGGCGCCGTACTGCTGCTGGGTCATCACCTGCCGCTGGCCGCCGGAGGACACCGCATCGGTGTTCGCGTAGACGGCGTGCTGGGACACCGTCGTGGTGATCCTGCCCTGGGAGGTCTGCAGCCAGCCGGCGGTCCTCCAGTCGCGGTGGGCGGTGACGCCGACGGTGGTGGTGCCGGCGCTGCTCCCGCTGCCGGGGGTCTCGGTGGTGGTGACGGTCGGGCTCACCGAGAGCGTGTCGCCGGTCAGCGCGCCGTGGGTGCTGGCCGCGCCGTGGTCGGTGTCGAGGAAGAGCGTCCCGTCGACGGTCCAGCCGTCGGCGGCTCCGTAGGGGGTGATGGTGAAGGTGTGCGGCTTGCCGTCGACCAGCGCTCCGGCGAAGGGGGTGAGGTCGATGTCGTACGCCTGGGTGACGAACTGGTCGACCGCCGGGATCGGCCGCCACAGCGTCGGCACGATGCCGCCGGAGTAGACGACCGGGTAGGGCTGGGCGATCCCGGCCGGCCTGCCGTCCACGGCGACCTGCACCTCGCGGTAGGGTCCGCCGCCGCAGAGGTAGTCGGGGTACTTGGCGGCCAGGTCGGACGGGACCGAGTCGAACCACTGCTCGTCGCATCCACCGCCGCGGGCGTAGACCTCCATCCGCACCCGGGTGAGGTTACGGGGCAGGGTCACCGTCCTGGCCGCGGACTGGCCGGGGTTGAGGTAGTACCAACCGGCTCCGGTCGGATCCGAGGAGAGCGGTACCACCTGGTCGGCGGTGCGGGCGGCCGGATGGTGCCGGTCGGCCTGGTAGTAGGTCAGGCTCAACGTCATGTGGTAGACGCCGGTGTAGGTCGCGTTCACCACGTTGGCCAGCGACACCGCCAGCGGCTGGCTGTCGCGCAGCAGCGGGATGAAGCCGCTGACGTCCTTCTCCAGGTGCCAGCTGATCCCGGCGGCGGTGGGTTCCGGGGTGCTGGTGCGCAGTACTTCTGCCCCGCCGATCCAGACGGCGGCCAGCCGGTCGTACTGCCGTCCCTGGACGCTGCCCGACCAGTCGAGGACCACCTTGTTCCACGGGCCCGCGCACCCTGCGGGCGGGGTGACGGTGCCGGTGTAGGGCGGAGAGCTGATCGTGTTGGCGAAGTCGTTCTGCATGACGGTGACGGTGCAGTGCGGCGTGTCCGGGCGGCTGACCGGAGGCAGGGCGGTGACCGGGTTCTGGTAGCCGGTCTCGATCGGAGCACCGTCGGCCCGGGCCGCCCCCGCACCGAGTGCCGTCGCGAGAAGCACGGCGGCCGCGCCGAGCACCCCGAGCTTGCGCACCAGACCCAACGCGCCCATCCGACTGCCTCCCACCGGTCGTGACTGCGAACTCGGTACTCGGAGGACCTTGCACCCAATGACCGTACATGCACAAGGGGGCAGAGGAGGACGCCCTCGGCTCTAATGACGGCAGATCAGCTCGGCCAGCTCGGCCGGTCGGCTGAGGGCGGAGAGATGCCCGCCAGGCATCTCCTCCACCGCGATTCCCAGTCGCTCCTTCACGATCCGGCGCTGGAACTCGATCGGAAAGAACCGGTCGTCGCGGCCCTGCAGGAACCGCGTGGGGACGTCCGGCCACTCCCGCAACGGCCATGGTTCGGTGAACAGAGCATCCGACGGTCCGGAGACCTCGGGTGCCAGTGCCTCCTCGGTGACCTCCGGCGGAACATCGTGGAAGAAGTCGACACGCAGATCGAACTCGGCGTCCGGCCCGCGTCCCTCACGCTCGGCCCGCTCCGCGCGCGCCGCAGCCTGGCCGGTGTTGCCCCACCACTGGCCCGCTGTCTCGCCGTAGGTCGGCACCATGGCGTTGACCAGCACCAACTCGTCGACCGCCACCCGTTCGCAGACCAGCGGCGCGGTGAATCCGGCGAGCGACTGGGCCACCAGGATCAGGCCGCTGCTGCGGTCGCCGATCGCCTGGACCACGGCGTCCGCGTACTCGGCGAGCCCCGCCGAGTTGCCCTCGGGCAGGTCCACGGCCACCACGTCGTGTCCCCGTCGGCGCAGCTCGGGCACGACCCGGTGCCAGTACCAGGCGCGACCGTCGGCACCAGGAATGAGTACGTAGGTTGCCACGCGCGTCTCCTTCATCCCACCCAGGACCAGGACCAGGTCAAACACGCTACAACCAGGCTCGCCCGCGTGGCCGGGGACTGGGCTGAACGAGCGACCCGGAGCGCATGTCCCGCCCCGTGGGGAAAAGACCTGTCGAGGGATCAGGTAGGACGGGACCGCGCGCCGGACCGGGACGAGACCGGGGACGAGGCCGCGGTCTGGTGAGGATGACGAGGAGCGCACCGTGGAGACACGCCTTGATGAGATCGCCGAAGGCATCTACCGAATCTCGACCTTCGTCCCCGAGGCGGCGCCGCCGGCGGGCTTCACCTTCAACCAGTTCCTGATCTCGGCAGAGGAACCGCTGCTCTTCCACACGGGTATGCGCAGCCTCTTTCCCGCCGTCTCCGCGGCAGTCCGCCGCGTGGTGCCGCTCGAACGGCTGCGCTGGGTGGCGTTTGGACACGTCGAGGCGGACGAGTGCGGGGCCATGAACGAGTTCCTGAACGCAGCGCCTCGCGCCGAAGTGGCCCACAGCACGGTGGGCTGCCTGGTCTCCGTCAACGACCTCGCGGACCGCCCGCCACGGCCGATGGCCGACGGCGAGACCCTGGACCTGGGCGGGAAGCAGGTGCGCCGGCAGGTGCGCAACATCAACACTCCGCACGTGCCGCACGGCTGGGACGCGCATGTGCTGTTCGAGGAGACCACTCGAACACTGTTCTGCGGCGACCTGTTCACCCATGTGGGCAACGGCCCGGCCGTGACCGAGGGCGACCTCGTCGAGCCGGCGCTGGATTCCGAGCAGATGTTCCGTCAGATCTCCTGCCTGACGGCAACCACGGCCTCGCTCCGCTCGCTCGCAGACCTCCAGCCGCGAACCCTCGCCGTCATGCACGGGTCCTCGTTCCACGGCGACGGCGCCCGCGCCCTGACCGCTCTCGCCGACGGCCTCGAGGCGCGGTTCGGTCCCGAGGCGGACTTCGTTGCCCAGCCCAGCGTGCTCGCGGGACCCCATCCCTGACCCGGGCACCCCGCCGCAGGGCCGACCGGTGCATGCCGGTCGCTTGTATCGCTCCTCGCGAGGTACAGAAAACTTGACATCATGTCGAGGTTGCTTGACACTCCTGAGTGTCAGGTTTTCTTTACATGAGGAGCGGGAGTGGCAGTCGAAGAGAAACGCGCCTGGATCATGCTGCTGGTGACGATCGCCTCGTACGCGACGTACCTGACCGTCGTCCTCGGGCGGCCCGCCGGCCTGCCGCTCGCTCAGGCGCCCTATGTGTCCGCACTGCTGTGGACGGTCGGCGCAGCGATCGTCTCGTCCATCGTGCTCCACATCACGGTGGCGACGTTCTCGCCCGAGGGCGCGAACACCAAGGATCAGCGCGACCGGGAGATCCACCGGTTCGGCGAGTACATCGGACAGTCGTTCGTGGTGCTCGGCGGCGTCGCCGGTCTCGTCCTGGCGATGGCCGGCTTCGACCGGTTCTGGATCGCCAACGCCATCTATCTGGCCTTCGTCCTGTCGGCGATCCTCGGATCAACCGCGAAGATCGTCGCCTACCGGCTGGGCTTCCACCCGTGGTGAGGCCGACCAGGGTCACCAACGCGATCCGAGCACTGCGCTTCGCCCATGGCGAGATGACCCAGGCGGAGCTCGCCCGCCGAATCGGCGTCACCCGGCAGACCGTCATCGCCATCGAGCAGGGCCGCTACTCGCCCTCACTGGAGATGGCCTTCCAGATCGCCCATGTGTTCACCGTCCCGCTCGACGCCGTGTTCCAGTACCCCGATCCCGAGGGAGACGCTCCATGAAGGCCATCGTTCACGACACCTACGGCCCGCCCGAGGTCCTGCGACTCGAAGAGATCGAGCAGCCGGTGCCCGGCAGCGGCGAGGTGCTGATACGGGTGCATGCGGCGGCCGTCGATCCGGGCGTCTGGCACCTCACGGCGGGCCTGCCGTACCTGATCCGCGCCATGGGCTTCGGCCTCCGGGCGCCCAAGGTCCGGGTCCGGGGCCTGGACGTCGCAGGACGGGTGGAGGCCGTCGGCCCGAATGTCACCCGCCTGCGCCCTGGTGACGAGGTGTACGGCAGCTGCCCCGGGGCATTCGCCGAGTACGCGTGCGCCAAGGAGGACACGCTCGCGCACAAACCGCGGAACCTCGCCTACGAACAGGCGGCAGCCGTCCCGCTCTCCGCCTGCACCGCCCTCCAGGCCCTGCGTGACAGCGGACGGCTTCGGGAGGGCCAGACCGTCCTCGTCATCGGCGCGGCGGGCGGCGTGGGCAGCTACGCAGTCCAACTGGCCAAGGCCTGGGGCGCTCACGTCACCGGCGTCTGCAGCACCGACAAGGCGGACCTGGTCCGCTCCATCGGCGCCGACGAGGTCATCGACTACACCCGCGAGGACCCCACCGACGGAACCAGCCGCTACGACCTCGTCCTCGACACCGCGGGCAACCGCCCCCTCACGCGGCTCCGCCGCGCCCTCACCCCGCGCGGCACCCTCGTCATCGTCGGCGGCGAAGGCAGCGGCACCTGGATCGGCGGCACCGACCGGCAACTGCGGGCGCTCCTGCTGTCACCGTTTGTCGGCCACCGGCTGCGCGGGCTCGTCTCCACGCAGCGCCACACCGACCTCCGGCTCCTCGCGGAACTCATCGAGGCCGGCTCGGTGACACCCGTCATCGACCGGACCTACCCACTCGCCGACGTCCCCGAAGCCGTCCGCCACCTGAAGGAGGGCCACGCCCGCGGCAAGATCGTCGTCCAGGTGTACGGCCCGGGCCAGTAGCATGTCCACCGTCACGTAGGTGATGCGACGTCACCATGTCGCATCACACGGCTTGTTGAATGGGGAGGATCAGGCGAATGTCCGACACCTGGAACCGCGGAGTGCCGGACGGCGATTCGGCGCCGAGCGCCGAGCTGCGCACCGACATCCCCCATCCCGCCCGGATGTACGACTACTACCTCGGCGGCAAGGACAACTTCCCCGCCGACCGGGCCGCCGCGGCGAAGGTCGTCGAACTGCTCCCCAGCGCGCCCGCGGGCTCTCGGGCGAACCGGCGCTTCCTCGGCCGGGCCGTGCGTTTCGCCAGCGAGCTGGGCATCCGCCAGTTCCTGGACATCGGCACCGGCATACCGGCGTCCAACAACACGCACGAGGTGGCACAGGCCGTCGCCCCCGAGTCCCGCGTGGTCTACGTCGACAACGACCCCATCGTGCTCGCCCACGCCCGCGCGCTGCTCAAGGGCACCCCGCAGGGCCGCACCGCGTACGTCGACGCCGACTTCCGCGACCCCGGGTCGATCCTGAACGCGCCGCAGACCAAGGAACTGCTCGACCTGTCGCAGCCGGTGGCACTGCTGGCCGTCGCGCTGCTGCACTTCTTCGCCGACGGCGATCATCCGCTGGACCTGCTCGGGCAGTTCAAAGCCGAGCTGGCGCCCGGCAGCGTCCTGATCCTGACCCACGGCACCGGCGAGCTCATGCCCCCCGAGATCGCACGGTCCATCGAGGCCGTCTACACCCAGTCCGGGCTGAACATCACCTCCCGCACCCACGACGAGGTGCTGCGCTTCTTCGACGGCATGGAGCTCGTCGAGCCGGGCATCGTGCCCGTGCACGAGTGGCGTACCGACGGCCACGAGGACGACCGGGTCATGACCCGCGAGGAGGTCGCCGGCTACGCCGGGGTGGCGATCAAGCGCGGGTAGCGCGGTGCGATCAAGCGCGGTAGCGCGGTCGGCCCGGGGTCCCGCGCTGTGACAGGCTGGCGGCAGGAACCTGACCCGCCGGGTGGCCAGGACAGCAGGAAGGCGCGCGCCATGAGTACAACGGACCAGTCGGGGCCCGGTTCGGTCCCGGTCGACCACAGCGCGGCCGTCGCGGCGGAGACCGCCAGGTTCGTGGCCCTGGTCAAGGGCGTCGACCTGGCGACTCCGGTGCCCAGCTGTCCGGGATGGACGCTCGTCGACCTGGTCAGGCACGCCGGCAGCGTGCAGCGCTGGTTCTCCGTCCTGCTGCGCGCGCTCGTGCAGGAGCGGCCCACGTCACGTGACGTGGAACTGCGCCTGCCCGAGCACGAGGACGGCTACGCCGACTGGCTGGCGGCCAGCGCCGCCGAGGCCGCCGGCGCCATCGCCGGTACCGACCCGCGGGCTCCGATGTGGGCCTGGGGCGTCGATCAGCACGCCGAGTTCTGGGTGCGCCGGATGCTGTTCGAGACGCTGGTGCACCGGGTCGATGCGGAGCTCGCGCTCGGCCTGCGGCCCGCCGTCGACCCTGAGCTCGCGGCCGACGGCGTCGACGAGTTCCTGGTCAACCTGCCCTTCGCCACACTCTTCGCACCGAACGTGGCCAACCTGCGCGGCGACCACCGGACCGTCCGCTTCCGCTGCACCGACCGGGACGGCGACTGGCTGGTCCGGCTGAGGCCGGACGGCTTCGGCGTCGACCCGGACACCGACCCCGCGGCGGTTCCCGCCGACGCGACTGTCGAGGGAAGCGCCGCGGATCTGCTGCTGCTCCTGTACGGCCGGCTCGACCGCGGCGCGGAGGCTGTCGAGTGCCGCGGGGACCAGGAGCTGCTCGAGCTCTGGTTCGCCAACTCCGAGTTCTGAACCCCCCATCGAGGCGGTGCCACCCGCTGGTGCGGTCCGGTCACCGGCCGACCGCGTAGCCCTGCATGCCGCGCGGGTTGGCGGCCGCGGAGAGTATCCCGGTCTCCGGGTCGCGGGCGACCGCGCACAGGCGCCCCTCGGACCAGGGCGCGCCGACCGTGACGTCGTGCCCGCGGCTGCGCAGCTCGGCGATCGCGGCTTCGCCCACGCGCGACTCGACGGTCACGCTGCCGGGCCGCATCGTCCGGGGGTGGAACGAGCCGGGAAAGCTGTCGTTGTGCCAGTTCGGGGCGTCGATGGCAGCCTGGAGGCCGAGACCGCCGAGCGCCAGGCCGAGGAAGAAGTGCAGGGACCACTGGTCCTGCTGGTCGCCGCCGGGCGTGCCGAACGCCAGCACCGCTTCGCCGCCCCGCAGCGCGAGTGAGGGAGTCAGAGTGGTACGCGGACGGCGGCCGGGGGTGAGGGAGTTGGCGAGTCCGGGCTGCAGCCAGGTCATCTGCAGCCGGGTGCCGAGCGGGAAGCCGAGCGAGGGGATCACCGGGTTGGACTGGAGCCAGCCGCCGCTCGGAGTCGCCGCGACCATGTTGCCCCAGCGGTCGACCACGTCGAGATGGCAGGTGTCGCCCCTGGTCAGCCCGTCGGCGCCGACGGTGGGTTCGCCCGCGCCGAGGGGGTTGTGCTCGGGGAGGGCGGCGAGGTCGTGGTCGAGGTACTCCGGCAGGCGCGGCGCTCGGCCGCCGGGGCTTCCCGGACGGAGCTCGTACGACGCCTTGGTCTCGACGAGGGCTCGGCGCCCGTCGTTGTACGCGGGGGAGAGCAGGTCGTTGAGTGGCACGTCGGCGGCGTCGCCGTACCAGGCCTCGCGGTCGGCCATGGCCAGTTTGGAGCCCTCGACCAGGACGTGCACGTACTCGGCCGAGCCGTATGCCAACGCATGCGGAAGCAGGGCGAGTTGCTGCAGGAACACCGGTCCCTGACTCCACGGGCCGGCCTTGCACACGGTCCACCCGTTCCACTCGTAGGTCGCCGGGGACTCGTACCGGGCCCGGTAGGCGGTCAGATCGTCGCCGGTGAGCGTGGCAGCGTGGCGCCTGCCGGAGGTGTCCATCGCGGGCCGGGCGGCGAAGTCGGCGAGGGCCTCGCCGATGAAGCCCTCGCGCCACACCCGCCGCGCCGCCTCGATTCCGGCCTCGCGGGACATCCCGGCGGTCTCGCGCAGCAGGCGGCGCCAGGTGCCCGCGAGTGCCGGGTTCCGGAACAGCGCGCCGGGGCGCGGCGCGGGCAGGTACAGCGCGGCCGACGTCGTCCACTCGGTCTCGAAGAGCTCCCGCACCGCCTCCACGGTCGCGCCGACGCCAGGAACCGGCGGGTGCCCGTGCTCGGCGTAGCCGATGGCGTAGGTCAGCACCTCGGCCAGGGACTTCGTGCCGTAGTCGCGCAGCAGCACCATCCACGCGTCGAAGGCGCCCGGCACCGCGGCGGCGAGCGGCCCGGTCCCCGGGACGAGGTCGAGCCCGAGCGAGCGGTAGTGACCGATGGTCGCCCCGGCGGGCGCCGGCCCCTGTCCGCACAGCACCCGCACCTCCGCGCCGGCCGGGGCGAGGATGATCGGCACCTCGCCGGCCGGACCGTTCAGGTGCGGTTCGACGACGTGCAGCACGAAACCGGCGGCGACCGCCGCGTCGAAGGCGTTGCCGCCGTCCTCCAGCACGGCCATCGCCGACTGGGAGGCGAGCCAGTGCGTCGAGGACGCCATGCCGAAGGTGCCCTGCAGCGTCGGTCGCGTGGTGAACATACGGGTGATCCTCGGTGCTCCGCGCCGCCCGCGGAAGAGGGCGCCCGCTTCTGTGCGGCGTGGCGGCCCCGGACGTGCTACGAAGGAGGCAAAGGAGCTGTGCGGGCTGATCAGCAGCCGGCCCAGTCGCCAGAAGAGGAGTGCCAGTCATGGCGACGACCAGTCCCTGGCCGATGATCCACGCCGAGCGGCGGGCCCTGCTCGCCGACGCGCGGACGCTCGACGCCGATCAGTGGTCCACCCCGTCGCTCTGCGCGGGCTGGACGGTACGTGACGTGTTCGCGCACCTCACCGCCACCTCGATGATGACCCCCGGGCGGTTCTTCGGGAAGCTGGCAGGCGCCGGATTCAGCTTCCAGACGATGACGGCCAAGGACATCGCGGAGATGAACTCGGGCACGGTGGAGGACAACCTGAGCCGCTTCAGCGAGCGACTGGAGGCAGTCACCAGTCCGCCCGGCCCGGTGGACGCCATGCTCGGCGAGGCGCTGGTGCACGGCGAGGACTTCCGTAAACCGCTCGGCCTCAGTCGCGAGTACCCCACCGACGCGCTGGCCCGGGCCGCCGACTTCTACCGGGGGTCGAACCTGCTGATCGGCGCCAAACGCCGGATCGAGGGCCTCCGGCTACGGGCGGTCGACGCCGACTGGTCGACCGGGGCGGGACCGGAGGTCGTCGGCCCGATGGCCTCGCTCCTGCTGGCGATGACGGGTCGCCGGGCGGCCCTGGAGGACCTGCACGGTGACGGAGTGACCACCCTGAGCGCGCGCATGTAGCTCGCCGGAACGGGCGGGGACCAACCCCGCGACGGCGCCCCACAGCCACGGGGCGTGGGGCGCCTCACGCGTCCCGGGGGAGCGCGGCACCAAGCATGGCATGTATGCGATCAATGGCGCCAGGCGACCGGCGATCCCTGCCACTTGATCCTCGATGCGCTCGCGCGGGCGGTGACGTGCACCGTTTCTCCCCAGAAATCACACGTGGATCATCTATTCGACCATGTCCCTGCCACCCTAGGCTGCAGGGGAAGTCCACCCGGACAAGGACCACCAGCATCCTGCGCCCAGCACCCTGCACGGAAGAACGTATGAACTACTGCTCAACCTGCAGGCGCCATCTCAACGGTGCCCTCTCCTGCCCTGGATGCGGGCGCGCCGCAGAGGTGTTGGCGACCCCGGCCGAGAACCCGCCTGTCGAGGCCACTCAGTCCGCAGCCGCGTACGGCGATCCGGCGGCGGACGCGGCGCCCGGTGGCGGCTCGCGCCGCCAATCCGCCCGTCAGTCCACCCGCCAGTTCTCCCGCGAGCGCGAACGTCAGCGCAGGCGCCGCAGACGGGTGCTGACGCTGGCTGCGGCGGGACTCGTCAGCGTCGGCGGCCTCGGCGCGCTCGTGCTCGTCTCCACGCCGTCGCCCGCCGCCGGCTCTCCCGCCGCCGCGATGCAGAACACCCCGACCGGTAGCGCGGGTGTGAGCCCCTCCGCCGGTGACCCGGCCGCGACCACGCCCGCCTTCGGGGCCACCGCCTCGCACCGGCCCACCGCCAAGGCCTCCGCGACGGCTTCGCACTCGGCGAGCGCCGGCGCCAGCTCGGCGTCGAGCCGGCCGAGCAGTTCGCGGACGGCGACGGACTCGTCCTCGCCCACCGGTCAGGGACCGGCGACACACTCGCCCTCCGCCCCCTCCTCGAGCCCCGCGTCGCCCACTCCCTCCGCCTCGCCGAGCTGCAAGAACCACTTCCTGTGGTGGTGCTCGGGCTGAGCCTGACGGTTACGACCTGGGGAGCGATAGGGCTCGGGTCAGCGCTCGCCGTCCGGCACCTCCGCTTGCCGCGTTGCCGAAACGCCCAAGTAGCTCCGCTACAAGGGCGTCCCGGCGCCTTGCAATCGAAGGCACCGGACGGCGAGCGCTGACCCGAGCCCTATCGCTCCCCAGGTCGTTAGGCCGAGTTCACCCGGCGGCGGGCTTCGATCCGGCCCGGGGCGGCCCAGCGGACGTCGGTGGCCCAGCCGAGCAGCTCGAACAGGCGGATGAGCGCGGCCGACGGGTCGATCTGCCCGCGGTCGACACCGTGGCGGGCGCAGGTGGGATCGGCGTGGTGCAGGTTGTGCCAGCTCTCCCCGAACGACAGCAGCGCGAGCGGCCACAGGTTGGTGGCCCGGTCGTGCGGCCGGGTGCGGAAGGGTCGCTCGCCGATCATGTGGCACAGCGAGTTCACGCTCCAGGTCACATGTTGCAGCACGACGATACGGACCAGCCCGGCCCACAACAGGGCCGTCAGCGCGTCGTGCAGGCTGCCGCCGATCGCCCACCCCGCTCCAAAGGGCAGCGCGAGGGAGAGGACGCACAGCGCAGGGAACGCGATCGAGACCGCCCGCGTGTTCCGGTCCGCGAGCAGATCGGGCGCGTAGCGTTCGGCCGGGGTGAGATCAGCGGTGAACAGCCAGCCGATATGGGCATGGACGAGGCCACGGAGTTGGCCGCGCAGGGTGGTTCCGTAGCGGAACGGCGAGTGCGGATCGCCTGGCCGATCGGTGAAGGCGTGGTGGCGGCGATGGGTGGCGACCCAGCCGATCACGTCACCCTGGAAGCTCATCGACCCCGCGGTCGCCAGCGCCACGCGCAGCGCGGGCGCGGCGGTGAAGCTGTGATGGGTCAGGCAGCGGTGAAAACCCACCGTCACCCCCAGGCCGGTGACGAGGTAGAAGGAAGCGGCGAGCAGCACGTCCGCCGGCCCGATCAGGCGGCCCCACAGCACCCATCCGGCCAGCGTCACGGCCAGGAACGGAAACGCCACGATCACCGCTGTCGCCGCGAGTTGCCAGCGGTCCGGGCGTGCGCCGGACAGCGGCTCCACGACCGGAAACGGCATCGTTCCGTCGTACTCGGGCGGCGGTTCCACGTGCGGAGGGGCCGCGATCAGTGGCTCGACTCCGGTGGAGCTGTTGCTGGGCACTCGAAACACCTCGGCCGTCTCGTGTTCGGCGCGGCCGGGGTCTCGGGCAGCTGATGCAGGTCCTCGTGCGGATCCTCGTGCGGATCGGAGTCCTCTGGGCCGCGCGACGCGCACGATGGCAGCGGCAGCGGCAGGAGCCCTGTTCGCCAGAGTAGTCCGTGACGCCGCCGAAAGCACCCGACGCCGCATCCTTTCCCGCGCCGGTGGGTGCCTGTCGGTCTGTCAGCACGCGGCTCACATCGGGAGGCGGAGCGTGATGCCGGGGAGAGGGTCGGAGCCGTCGACGAAGGCTCGGGCCACATCGGACAGACGACGGTTGTGCGCACGGGCGTAGCCGCGCAGTGCGGTGAACGCCTGCTCCATGTCGAGACCGAGGCGTTCGGCGAGTTTCCCCTTCGCCTGCTCGATCACGACACGACTGTTGAGCGCGGTCTGCAGCTGCTCGTTGAGGAGGCTGCTGCGCTGGGTGGAGCGCTGCTGCAGGAGGCTGATGGTGGCGACGTCGGCGAGGGCCTGTGCGAGCGGCGTGTGAGCCGGGTCGAAGGGGCCCGGAATCGTTCGGAAGAGGTTCAGCGCTCCGACGACCTCGTCGCGCAGGCGCATCGGCAGGGCCTGGACGGCGGTGAATCCGCTGAGGCGAGCCTGGGCGACGAAGCGCGGCCAGCGCTGTGCCTCCGTGGTCAGGTCGGCGACGGTCACCGGCACACCGGTGCGGAAGCACTCCAGGCACGGCCCTTCGTGGTTCTGGAGCTGGAAGAGTTCCAGCAGCCGTACCTGCTCGTTGGAAGCGGCCATCACCCGCAGCTCGCCCCCGGGTCCGGCCAGCAGCACGCCGGCCGCGCTCACGCCGAGCATGCCCACGCAGCGGTCGGCCAGTAGGCGCAGGAAGTCGATCAGGTCGAAGTCGGCGACCAGGTTGTCCGCCAGTTCGACGAAGGTCTTGGCCAGTAGCTGATCATCCATCAGGGGCACCCTCTGTTGAGACGAGACTAGCCCCCGGGGGAGGGAACGGGAAGCTGCGGTCCGGTCATCCGGGGTCCGGTCGCCGGGCCGGTGTGACGGCTTCACCGCTCGCCGTCAGTCGGGGGAGGCCGCAGGTCCGGGTGGAAGCGGAGCCGGCGCGCCACCACATCCTCGGCCACCTCGGTGAGTCGGCGTCCATGGGCGTAGGCGTGGGCACGGAGCCGGATGAACGCCTCTTCGATGCCGACCCCGAGTTGTTGCGTGATCATGCCGGTGGCCTGGTCGATCTCGGCCCGGTACCCGTCCAGGTCCACCAGGCTTCCGTCCGGGGAGCTCCCACCGTCCGGCCATTCCGGTCCGTCGGTCGGACGGTCGATCCTGGTGTCCAGCAGTACCCGGGTCGCGGTGTCGGCGAAGACCGCGGCGTCGGCGAGCTCCTCGGGGCCCAGCGCGCCGGTCGTTCGAGAGTACAGATCGAGGACTCCCGGGCGGATGGCCCCGATCTGCAGGGGGAACGCGAACACCGCACGTGCTCCGGCCTCCCAGGCGGCAGAGGCAAACATCGGCCACCTGCCCTGGATCTGAGCGGTCCCCAGATCGGGTGCCAGAACCGCGACACCGAGGTCGAAGGCGTCCACGCACGGCCCCTCGCCCAGGGTGAGCTGCAGTTCCTCCAGCTGCTCGCTGATCCCGTCGGTACTGCAGACCGGGAATCCGGCCATGGTCGGAGACATGACCGACACTCCGGCTCCGCCGACCGGCAACCCCGCGACCACGGCGGTGCACACATCCACCACCCCGACCCGGGCGCCTCGTCGAGCCGCGTGTTCGGCCACCAGTACCCGGATCCGGACCAGCCTGCTGCCGGCCGTCACCGGAGAGCCCTTGGTCCCGTGTCTCCTGGTCGAGCGGTGCGGGAGCGGGTGCTGAAGCTCCGTGGGACGGGCATGACGCCTCGCTTCCAGGTGCCGGGACTTGCGTGCCGAGCAGGTACGCGCCGCCGGGGTCTGGGACGTCTGTCCAGCAGCATAGTCCCGCTCCCCAGGCCGTAAGCGCGCCGTTCAGCCTCGATCTACGGGACCACCGGCGCGCCACCCGGCCCCGGAGGGCCCTGCGCCGCGTCCGGCCCCCGACACCACGATGAAGCCGACGGCGATTCCCGCTGCGAGCCGACCTTCACGATCCCAACGCACTCCGACCTAACGCACTCCGACCCAACGCACTCCGACCCAACGCAATCTGAACCGAGGCGCGTCATGGCTTTTCTGATCATCGTCATTGTTCTCCTGGCACTCCTGCTGGTCTTTGGCCTGTCGGTGAAAGTGGTCAAGCAGTACGAGCAGGGGGTGCTGTTCCGGCTGGGACGGGTGCTCGGCTCGCGGGGGCCGGGGCTTCGGGTGATCGTCCCGTTCGTCGACGTGCTGCACCGGGTGTCGCTGCGGATCGTCACGATGCCCATCCAGTCCCAGGGGATCATCACGCGTGACAACGTCAGTGTCGACGTCTCCGCGGTCGCCTACTTCCGCGTGGTGGACGCGGTGAAGTCCGTCGTCGCGATCGAGAACGTCTACGCGGCGATCGACCAGATCGCCCAGACCACGCTGCGCAAGGTCGTCGGCCAGCACACCCTGGACGAGACGTTGTCCGAGACCGACACCATCAACCTGGACATCCGCGAGATCCTCGACGTGACCACGGTCGAGTGGGGCGTGCAGGTGACCCTGGTCGAGCTGAAGGACATCCAGCTGCCCGACAGCATGAAGCGCGCGATGGCCCGCCAGGCCGAGGCGGAGCGGGAGAAGCGAGCGAAGATCATCAACGCCGAGGGCGAGTCGCTGGCGGCTGCCGCACTGGGTGACGCGTCGGACATCATGATGGCCCACCCGCTCGCGCTGCAGCTGCGCAACCTGCAGAGCCTGGTCGAGATCGGCGTCGACAAGAACACCACGGTCGTCTTCCCCGCACCCCTCATGAGCACCATCGGCGAACTCGGCTCCTTCCTCGCCCGCGAGGCGGCAGCGGCGACCCCGTCCGTGCCCCTGCCCCTGGACGCGGCAAAGCCCGGCATGCCCCGGGTGCCGGTCAACGGCGGACCTGTCATTGCAGGCCGCACGTGAGCACGCACGTCACCGACGAAGCCTCCGACGCGCGTCCGGTGGTACCGGACGCCGCGGAGGAGACCGCGAAGAAGCAGAGATTCGGCCTGCCGACCGCGACGGCGCTGGTGGTCGGTTCGGTGATCGGCACGGGGGTCTTCGCGCTGCCGAGCGCGCTCGCCCCGTTCGGCCCGATCAGCCTGGTCGCGTTCGTGCTGGTCACCATCGGCGCGCTGGCCCTGGCCTTCACCTTCGGCGCGCTGTCCAAGCGGGTGCCGGGTTCCGGCGGTCCGTACGTCTACGCCAGGGACGCCTTCGGGGACTTCGCCGGATTCCTCAACGCATGGTCGTACTGGATCACGGCGTGGGCGGGCAACGCCGCCATCGTGGTCGCCTGGGTCGGCTATGTGGAGGTGTTCTGGAACACCGGACACGCCAAGGTCTGGTCCATCGCCATCGCGATGGTCGGGCTGTGGATCCCGGCGGTCATCAACCTGTCCGGCGTGCGGAACATGGCGATCACCCAGAACGTGACGACCGTGCTGAAGTTCGTGCCCTTGCTGTTCATGGCCACGGTCGGCCTGCTCTTCATCAAGGCGCACAACTTTGGCTCCTTCAACGCCAGCGGCACGTCGTTCGGCGCGGCGATATCCGCTGCCGCGGCGATCGCGCTGTTCAGCTACATCGGTATCGAGACGGCTTCGGTGGCGGCAGGCCGGGTGCGCGACCCGAAACGCAACGTCGCCCGCGCCACGGTGCTGGGCACCATCGGCTGCGCCGTGGTCTACATCCTGGGCACGCTGACCGTCTTCGGGACCGTGTCCAACGCCGCCCTGCGGAAGTCCACCGCCCCGTTCACCGACTCGGCCGATGCGATCTTCGGCGGCCACTGGGCCGGCCAGGCGGTCGCGGTCGCCGCGATCGTCTCCGGGCTGGGCGCACTGATCGGGTGGACCCTGATCGTCGGCGAGATGCCGATGGCAGCGGCCAAGGACCGGCTGTTCCCCTCGGCATTCGCCCGCACCCGCCGCGGCATACCGGTGTTCGGCATCGTCAGCTCGACGCTGCTCGCCTCGGTGCTCACCGCCGTCAGCTACACCCGGTTCGACAAGGTCTTCACCACGCTGGTGCTGCTGTCCGTGGTCACCGCAGTCATCCCCTACCTGTTCAGTGCCGGTGCGCAGCTGTACTGGCTGCTCACCCGGGGGCGGCGGACGCAGTGGCCGCACCTGGTCCGCGACTGCGCGGTGTCCGCAGTCGCCCTGGCCTTCTCCTTCTGGTCCCTGTCCGGAAGCGGCTACCAGGCCGTCTACTACGGCCTGTTCTGCCTGCTGCTGGGACTGCCTGTCTACATCTGGCTCAAGGTGGGCCGCGGCGAGTACGGGGAGACCCCGGTCGTCCCCGCCGACGGCAAGGCCGTCGCCTTCACCTCCGGTATCTCCGAAAGGCATCCGCAATGACCCGCTCGTACGTCCAACCTGCCGAGGAGACACCCGTGACCGACGCCCTCGGAGTGCATTCCGAAGTCGGCCGGCTGCGCGAAGCCATCGTCCACCGCCCGGGGTTGGAGCTGAGCCGGCTGACTCCCGGCAACTGCGACGAGCTGCTGTTCGACGATGTGCTCTGGGCCGCGAAGGCACGGGAGGAGCACGACGCGTTCACCCAGGTGCTCCGCGATCGTGGCACGACCGTTCACCACTTCGACGTCCTGCTCGCCGAGACCCTGGCACTCCCCGAGGCCCGGGCGTTCGTGCTGGACCGGATCTGTGCCCCGGAGCAGGTCGGACCCACGCTGGCCGCCCCGCTGCGCCGTCTCGCCGACGAGGCCGACGCCGCGACGCTCGCCGAGATGCTCATCGGCGGAGTCACCCGCGCGGACCTCTCGCCGCTGCAGGTGGGCAGCCTGCGCTGGCAGACCCTCGGGCTGGACGACTTCGTCCTGGCGCCGTTGCCGAACACGCTCTTCCAACGCGACAACTCCGCCTGGATCTACGGTGGGGTCACCATCAACCCGATGGCCAAGCCGGCCCGGCAACGCGAGTCCCTGCACAGCCGGGCCGTCTACCGGTTCCACCCGCTGTTCGCCGGCGCGACGTTCCCGGTCTACTACGGCGGCGACGACGCCGGTCACCAGCCCGCCACGCTGGAGGGCGGGGACATCCACGTCCTCGGGCGGGGCGTCGTACTGATCGGGATGGGGGAGCGGACCACCCCCATGGGCGTGGAGATCCTGGCCCGTGAGCTGTTCCGAAGTCACCAGGCCAGCACGGTGATTGCCGTCCAGCTGCCCCGGTCGCACGCCTTCATGCACCTGGACACCGTGCTGACCATGATCGACACCGACACCTTCGTCCGCTACCCCTACCTCGACCCGAAAGCCCTGCGGACCTGGGTGGTCGTCCCGGCCGACCCGGCGGAGACGGTCGAACGCGACACCGGTGGCCTGCACGTCGAGCAGCGCGACGACCTGTTCGCTGCCATCGCGGACGCCCTGGGCATCGACAAGCTCCGGGTGCTTTCCGCCGACGAGGACGCCCGGGCCGCCGAACGCGAACAGTGGGACGACGCCAACAACTTCCTCACCGTCGCTCCCGGTGTCGTGGTCGGTTACGAGCGCAACACCGTGACCAACACCATGCTGCGCGAGCACGGCATCGAGGTCATCAGCATCCCGGGCAGCGAACTGGGCCGCGGGCGCGGCGGCGCCCGGTGCATGACCTGCCCCACCCAGCGCGACGGCATCTGACTCCGCACGCACCCTCCGAGCCAAGGACGTTGACATGACCGAAGTACTGACCACCGAACTGACCACCGCCACCCGCGATCCCAGCTCCCTGCTCAAGGAACTCGACCTGGACAAGCCGCAGTTCCTGGCCCTGGTCACCCGGGCCGCGCAGCTCAAACGCGCCAAGGCCGAGGGCACCGAGACCCCCCGTATGACGGGGAGGAACATCGCCCTGGTCTTCGAGAAGAGCTCCACACGCACCCGGTGCGCGTTCGAGGTCGCCGCCCACGACCAGGGCGCCCACGTCACCTACCTGGGGCCGGACGGCTCCCACATCGGACATGAGGAGTCGATCCGCGACACCGCCCGCGTGCTGGGCCGGATGTTCGACGGCATCGAGTTCCGCGGATTCGCCCAGGACACCGTGGAGCAGTTGGCCGACCACGCCGGGGTTCCGGTGTGGAACGGGCTCACCGACTCCTGGCATCCCACCCAGATGCTGGCCGACATCCTCACCATGACCGAGCACCACGCCGGCCCGCTGGAGCAGATCGGCTACTGCTTCCTCGGCGACGGGCGCAGCAATGTCGCCCGCTCCCTCCTGGTCACCGGAGCACTGCTGGGCATGGACGTGCGCATCGCAGCGCCCCGCGACCTGTGGCCCCCGGACGACGTGATCGCCACCGCCCACCGGCTCGCCGAGAGCAGCGGCGCGCGGGTGTTGGTGACCGAGGACGTCGAACAGGGCGTCGCGGGCGTCGACTTCGTCTACACCGACGTGTGGGTGAGCATGGGCGAGTCGGTCGAGACATGGGGTGAGCGGGTCCCGCTGCTGCTCCCGTACCGGGTCACCGAGAAGGTCATGCTGGCTTCGGGCAAGCCCGACACCAGGTTCCTGCACTGCCTGCCCGCCGTGCACGACCGCAGCACCCAGCTCGGGAAGCGCCTGTTCGATCAGTTCGGCCTGGACGGCGCCGAGGTGACCGACGAGGTCTTCGAGTCGTCAAGCTCGCTGGTTTTTGACCAGGCGGCGAACCGGCTGCACACCATCAAGGCGGTCATCGTCGCCGCGCTGGGCGACTGACATGCGCATCGTGGCCGCCATCGGCGGCAACGCGCTGCTGCGGCGCGGCGAGAAGCCCGACGCCGGAATCCAGCTCGACCATGTCCGTGTGGCCGCACAGGCGCTCGCCCCGTTGGCCGCACACCACGAACTGATCATCTGTCACGGGAACGGCCCGCAGGTCGGCATGCTCTCCCTGGAGAGTGAGAACGACCCGGCGTTGACCCGCCCCTACCCGCTGGACCTGCTCGGCGCGCAGACGCAGGGCATGATCGGCTACTGGCTGGCCCAGTCCCTGCGCAACGCGGGCGTGACCAAGCCCATCCTCAGTATCGTCACCCAGACAGTCGTCGATCCCGCGGACCCGGCCTTCGCCGCACCGTCGAAGTTCGTCGGACCCGGGTACGACCAGGCCGACGCACAGCAGTTGGCCGCTCTGCACGGCTGGACCGTCGCCGCTGACGGTGACCGGTGGCGGCGGGTCGTCCCCTCGCCCGCCCCGCAGCGGATCGTCGAGCAGGACTCGATCCTCCGACTGCTCGACCACCGGACGGTCGTCATCTGCGGCGGCGGAGGCGGCGCCCCGGTCGTCAAGGACAGCAAGGGCCTGCTGCGCGGCGTCGAGGCCGTCGTCGACAAGGACGCCACCTCGGCCCTGCTCGCCATCGCCGTGCACGCGGACCGGCTGCTCGTACTCACCGACGTGCCTGCCGTGATGGAGCACTTCGGCACGCCCCGGGCCGTTCCGCTGAGCCGTCTCGACCTCGACGACCTGACGCATCTGCGGTTCCCTGCCGGATCGATGGGTCCGAAGATCGCCGCCTGCCACCGTTTCGTCGCGGCCACCGGACAGCCCGCCGCCATCGGCGCCCTGGCCGACGCGGTCTCGGTCCTGGACGGCACCGCCGGAACCACCGTCACGGTGGGACCCGAGCGGGACACGGATGTCGAGTACGCCGCCGGACGACCGGCGGGGCGCGGATCCCTCGGAGGCGCGTGGGCGCGGAAGGTGTCCGAACGATGACGCGATCGGACGATCCGACAGCGTCGGGACCATTGCCGGTCGGTCTATGCTTGCATTGACGTCCCGGACCCCGACGCGGTGCTGCTGTGCGGCACAACTGCCCGCTGTGAAGGGGAGTGTGGCCTGATGGCCGGGTCCGAGTCCGAGCGGTCGCCGAGACCGCAGAACCATGAACGGCCCGTGCGGGAAACCATCCTGCGCCGGCTCAACCGCTGGCAGGCCGAGGACCAGCGCGAGGACCTCGCGGACCTCTACGTTGAATCCTCCCGAGCGGAGGCGGGCGAGGAGTTCCGCAGCCGCGAGGACTTCCTGGGAGTCCTGGTGGACGCCGCCCGGCGGCCGGGGTTCGACATGCTCGTCGCGGAGACGGCGACGCTGACGGGCTTCGTCTTCGGGTTTCCCGTGGATCGCGACGGCACCTGGTGGCAGGGGTTCGCCGGCGGGCTGCCGCAGGACGTCGAGCAGCTCACCGCGTCCGGGCATGTCTTCGCGATCGCCGCTCTCGCGGTCCACCCCTACGCGCGGCAGCACGGCGTCGCGGGTCGTCTCCAGGAGCGGCTGCTCGCCGACAACCAGGCATCGCTCGGCGCCGCCCAGGTCCCCCGGGACGATCGTGCACTCCGGGCGGCCTTCGACTCCTGGGGGTGGCGGGAGATCGGGCAGGTCCACCAGCAAGGCGGCTCGGTCGTTCTGCGCGCGCTGGTGCTGGCAGTCGGCGAACGAACGGCGTCCAGACCTGGAGGACTGACCCACAACCCGCACACGCAGCGGCCCGAGGCCGGCTGACGGCGCGGACTGCTGCGCGCGCTCCGGGCGGGCGGGCTCGCCGGTCACTGATCGGGTGTGATCCGGAGTACGGTTGAGCCACCGAGGGCATTTCGCATGCCGCCAGCTTGGCGGCATCGTCTCCGGCGAGCGACAACGCCGGGTGACCGTCGGCCCGGGGACAGGTTCGCGCCGTGACCACCACCAATGTCCGACCGAAGAACGTCCTGAGACTGGTACCCGAGCCGTCGGCGCGGATGTCCCTCAAACCCGCCGGCGGGATTCGCGGACGGCTGGACGGGGCCTGGTGGCCGCGGTCACGCGACCTGGCCGCTGAACTGCCGCTGCTGGTGGCCGAGCTGGATCAGGTGTGGGGCCGGATCACCCGGGTCACGGTGCACCCGGGCATGTGGCCGGTCATTCCCCCGAGAATCCCGGCAGGCCCGCACACGGTGCACCTGGGCTGGTTCGACGCCGAGCAGGACCCGCACGACCTGTGCCTGCTCTCCTACACCGTGGGCCGGTGGGACCTGCTGGTCATCCCTCCGGAGTGCGACCCGGAGACGGCGGCGCTCCTCATGTCCGCAGCGACGGATGTGCACGACACCCGGACCGCCAGCGCCCTCATCGCCGAGTTGGCACCGGTACTGGCGACGCCGTCGGACCCGGAGCCCGCACCGGCGGACGCCGACCCGACCGGTGTGTCGTCGGTCGCGAGCATCCTGCGGGCGAAGGTGGCACGCGATCGCATGGACTCCTGGCCCGCGCAGGTCCGCGCGGACGCCACCTGAGCCCGGTCCGACCGGTGCGGGGCAGTGGATCTCCGACGCCGCTGGTGGGGCCGGTAGAAAGGGCCGGTCGGCCCTGTGCGGGAGGCGGTGGCCGGGGGATGCTGTGACTACCGGGTCACCTGCTCCGCCCAGCCCCTTCCACCCGGTCCTTCGAGGATTCCCATGAACACGGCCCTTCCTTCCGTCGACTCCCCGACGATCCAGGTGTTCCTGCTGGACGACCACGAGGTGGTCCGGCGCGGGGTACGGGATCTGCTGGAGTCGGAGGACGGGATCACGGTCGTGGGCGAGGCCGGGACCTGCGCCCAGGCCCTGGCCCGGATCCCCGCTCTGCGGCCGCAGGTCGCGGTGCTGGACATGCGCCTGCCCGACGGCGACGGGGTCACCGTGTGCAGGGAACTGCGGTCGCGGATGCCCGATCTCGCCTGCCTGATGCTCACCTCTTTCGACGACGACGACGCGCTGCTCGACTCGATCATGGCGGGCGCCGCCGGGTACGTGCTGAAGCAGATCAAGGGCTCCGACCTGGTCGCTGCCGTGCGTACGGTCGCCTCGGGCCAGTCGATGCTCGACCCGGCCACCACCGGACGGCTGATGGACAGCCTGCGGCGACAGCAGGAGCCGCAGGCGCGGACCGATCCGAGCCTGGCTCAGCTCACCGAGCGGGAACTGGCCATCCTGACCCTGATTGGCGACGGTATGACCAACCGCCAGATCGGCCAGGAGCTCTATCTGGCGGAGAAGACCGTCAAGAACCACATCTCCCGCATCCTGGCGAAACTCGGAGTCGAGCGCCGTATCCAGGCGGCCATGCTGGTCGGCCAGGTCAGGGAGGGCAACGGTCCCTCACTGCCGGGCTCCCGGCGCTAACGGCCTGGGGAGCGACAGGGCTCAGGTCAGCGCACGCCGTCGCAGTGACACTGCGCGGCTCCGCCGCCTTCGAGGGCAGGGCGCCGGGACGCCCTTGTAGCGGAGTCACTGGGGCCCCAGGCCGTAAGGCGGCGCGGCGTCACCGGTCCCTGACCAGCGGCACCCGCCAGAGCAGCCGGGTGCCGCCCGAGGCCCCGGCCTCGATGCCGAAGGCCCCGCCGCATCGCTCCGCGCGCTCCGCGAGGTTCGCCAGGCCGCTGCGCGGCGCAGCGTCCGGGATGCCCACGCCGTCGTCCACCACGGTGAGCAGCAGGTCGGTGCCGGACGCGGACACGTTGACCTCCCCGGCGTGTGCGCCCGCGTGCCGGACGATGTTGCTCAGGGCCTCGGTGAGGACCGCGAGCAGGTGCTCGGCGGACTCGCTCGGCACCTCGGTGTCGAGGAGGCCCTCCATGCGCAGTCCAGGAGTGAACCCGAGACCCGGGACCGCGCGTTCTACCGCTTCGACCACGCGGGCCCGTAGGCCGTGGCCGCTCGGTCCGGCACCTCGCGCCCGCAGTCCGAAGATGGTCGACCGTATGATCTTCACGGTGGCGTCGAGGTCGTCAACGGCCCGTTGTACTCGCTCGGTGGCCTCGGGATGCTCGATGAAGCGTTCCGCGCTCTGCAGGGTCATCCCGGTCGCGAACAGCCGCTGGATCGCCAGGTCGTGCAGGTCCCGGGCGATCCGGTCCCGGTCTTCGAGCAGAGCGATCTGTTCCGCGTCCCGGCGCCGCTCGGCCAGTTCCAGGGCCAGCGTCGCCTGACCGGAGAAGCCCAGGAGCGGCCCGGAGTCCTGTGGGGTGAACTCGGCGCTGCCGGCCGCGCGAGCGAGCATGAGCACCCCGCGGACTCCTCCCTCGGCGGTGCCCATCCGTACCGCGACGGCGGGTCCGAGACCCTCCCAACGCGGCGGTCCCGACGTGATCCTCGGGTCCTTGTTGACGTCCGCGCTGATGATGGCGTCCTGGGAGCGGAGCGCGGCCCCGACGAAGGAGCCCTGCTCCGGCAGGAGCAGACCCTGGTGCGCCTCGGCGCCGTCGCCGACGGCCAGCTCCACCACCAGCTCCCCGGCCTGACCGACCGGCAGCGCGATCACGGCCAGGTCCGCCTCGGCGATCTCCCGGGCCCGGTCGACCACCAGGTGCAGCACCTCGGCCCGCGGGCTGCCCGAGAGCAGGGCGTTGGTGACCTCGCCACTCGCGGCCAGCCAGCGCTCCCGTTGCCGGGCAGCGCGGTACAGCCGGGCATTGTCGATGGCGACCCCGGCCGCGACGGCGAGCGTGGACAGCATCGACTCGTCTTCGCCGTCGAACTCCCCGCCGCCGCGCTTCTCGGTCAGGTAGAGGTTGCCGAAGACCTCGCCGCGGACCCGGATGGGCACTCCGAGGAAGGAGTGCATGGGCGGATGGTCCGCCGGAAAGCCGTACGAGGCGGGATGATCCGAAAGCTCCGGAAGCCGGAGCGGCCAGGGGTGCCGGATCAGCTCGCCCAGGATGCCGTGCCCCTGCGGCAGCGGGCCGATGCCCTCCACCTGGCCGTCGTCCAGACCCGTCGTGATGAACTGCGACAGCCGCTGACTCTCGCCGATCACGCCCAGCGCGCCGTACCTGGCGTCGACCAGGACCACGGCGGAGTTCACGATGTGCTGCAGCGCCTGGTCGAGCTCCAGCTCCCGACCAACCGCGAGGACCGCCTCCAACAGGCTGTGGACCCGGTCCCGGGCATCGCGGACCAGGTCAAGACGGTCCTGGAGTTCGTCGAGCAGTCGGTCGACCCTCGGTTCGGGCCGCTTCGCCTCCGCCTCGCCGGTCACATACGCCTCCGTAGGACCGTTGGCTGGCCATCGCCGCCGACACCGGGGTCAGCACCTCAGTATGGCCGCTTGTCCGGGGCCCCCGGTACCGGTCGGCCCGCCGCCCCGGACAAGCGCCCCCCTCCGGCCGGGGCCGACCGGCCCCGAAGCAGGGACCTCCGGCCGCTGCTCACCGAAGGCCTGCGCCGCCACTGTGGGCAGGGCGCCCACCGGCACCGCGCCGGAGCCCCTGCCCCCCGTATAGCGACGGGCCGGAGTGACCGACCCCGCCGAGGAGGCTGACCCCCCGTGCAGCAACGCACCACCGCGCCGACCCGGCCGGTCGACGTCTCCGATGTCTCCGACGTCACCGCGGCGGCCTGCCTGCCCGGAGAAGACGTACTGCTCGGCCTGGGAGTGACCGCCGACGGCCTCTCCGCGTCGGAGGCGGGCGAGCGGCTCGCCCGCTGGGGGCCGAACGCGGTCTCCTCGCACCGGGCCCGACTGCTGCCGGTGCTCTGGCACCAGGTGCGTTCCCCGCTGCTGGGTCTGCTGGTAGCCACGGCCACCGCCTCCTTCTTCGTCGGGGAGCGCGCCGACGCGGTGATCATCGGTGTGATCGTGGCACTGTCCGTGGGCCTGGGCTTCGTCAACGAGTACCGGGCCGAGAAGGCCGCCGAGGCCCTGCACGCCCAGATCCACCACCAGGCGGTGGTCCTGCGCGACGGGCGCGCGACCGAGGTGGAGGTCACCGCTCTGGTACCGGGTGACGTGGTCGAACTGAGGCTGGGCGACATCGTTCCGGCAGACGTGCGGCTGCTGCGGGTCGCCGGTCTTGAGTGTGCCGAGTCGGTGCTCACCGGCGAGTCGCTGCCACTTCCCAAGGACACGGCCGCAGTGCCGGCCGGTACCGCCCTGGCCGAACTGTCCTGCTGCGCGCTGATGGGGACCGTCGTGCAGGCGGGAAGCGGTCGCGGCGTGGTGGTGGCCACCGGCGCGGCCACCGAGTTCGGGAAGATCGCAGCAGGGCTGAGCACGCATCAACTGGAGACCGGGTTCCAGCTCGGGCTGCGCCGCTTCTCCATGCTGCTGGTGTACGTCGCCGGGGCGTTGACGACATCGATCTTCGTCATCAACGTCGCCCTGCACCGGCCGCTGATCGACGCCTTGCTGTTCTCCCTGGCGATCGCCGTCGGAATCACTCCGCAACTGCTTCCCGCCGTCGTCTCCACCAGCCTGGCCGCCGGATCCCGCCGGATGGCCCAACGCAAGGTGTTGGTCAAACGCCTGGTGTGCATCGAGGACCTCGGCGACGTGGACGTGCTGTTCACCGACAAGACCGGAACCCTGACCCAGGGGCGCATCGACTACGTACGGGCCCTTCCGGCGGACGGGGCGCCCACGGAGTCGCTGCTGCGCTGGGGCCTGCTGTGCACCGAGACCGACGGCGCCGAGGGCCCTGCGATCGGGGGCAACCCGTTGGACCAGGCGCTGTGGGACGCCCCGGCCGCCCAGGCGGAGCTCGCGACTCTGGCTGCCTGGACGCGCACCGGGGTGCTGCCGTTCGACCACGAGCGGCGCATGGTCTCTGCCGTTGTCCGCGATGCGTCGGGTGCGACGACCCTGGTCACCAAAGGAGCTCCGGAGGCGGTCCTGGAGCGCTGCGCGGACGTGCCCGAGGCCACTCGTGCGGCGCTGGCAGCCGAGTTCGCCGCAGGCAACCGGGTCGTCGCCGTGGCCACCCGCCCGGCCCCCGGACTGGCGCAGCCCACCGCCGCCGACGAGAAGGAGCTGCGCCTGGAAGGGCTACTGGTCTTCCTGGACCCGCCCAAGCCGGACGCCGCGGCGGCGCTGCGCCGGCTGGCCGACCTGGGCATCACGGTCAAGATCGTCACCGGCGACAACGCCGCGGTCGCCGCCAAGGTCTGCCAGGACCTCGGCCTGGTCACCACGGGAGCCCTGACCGGCAACGATCTCGACGGCATGGACGACGTCCGGCTCGCCGAAGCGATCGGCCGGACCACGGTCTTCGCCCGGGTCAGCCCGGAGCACAAGGCCCGGATCGTGCGGATCCAGCGAAAGACCGGCGGCGACGTGGCCTTCCTCGGCGACGGCGTCAACGACGCGCTGGCCCTGCACGCCGCCGACGTGGGCATCTCCGTGGACTCAGGCACCGACGTCGCCAAGGACGCCGCCGACGTAATCCTGCTCCAGAAGGACCTGGACGTGCTCGCGGACGGCGTCGTGGAGGGGCGGCGGATCTTCGCCAACACCATCAAGTACGTGCTGATGGGAACGTCCAGCAACTTCGGCAACATGTTCAGCGCGGCCGGGGCCTCGCTGTTCCTGAGTTTCCTGCCGATGCTCCCCTCCCAGATCCTGCTCAACAACCTGCTTTACGACGCCAGCCAGCTGGCCATCCCCACCGACCATGTCGACGAGGCACAGCTCAAGCGCCCCTCGCACTGGGACATCGCCTTCATCCGCCGATTCATGATCTGCTTCGGGCCGATCAGTTCGGTGTTCGACTTCGTGACCTTCGGCGTCATGTTGTGGGTCTTCCACTCGGGACCCGTGCAGTTCCGCACCGGGTGGTTCGTGGAGTCACTCGCCACCCAGACCCTGGTGATCTTCGCCATCCGCACGCGCCGCGTCCCGTTCTGGCGCAGTCACCCCAGCCTGCCGCTGACGCTGGCCGCGCTCGGCGTGGTCCTGGTCGGCGCGTTGCTGCCGGTCACCCCGCTGGCCCAAGCGTTCGGCTTCCACCCGCTGCCGGCCGCCTTCTTCGGCGCACTCGCCGGCATGGTCGCCTCCTACCTGGTCCTCATCGAGATCGGCAAACGGCTCTTCTACCGCACCCGTCCCACCGCCCCCGTCTCCGTGCCCCGGTCCGCATCCGACCGCCGCCACCTGCGCCGCCGTGCCGCGCGCTTCAGCACCGCCGCCCGGCTGGGCCGTTCGGCCCAGGGACACGCCCCCTGAGGGCCCATGACCTGATGGCGGACCGCAGCGCACAGTAGAGAACACCGACGACCCGAGGAGCAGGACATGAGCGAGATCCGTCCGGAGGAGAACCTCGACCACCTCCTTGACGACTGCCCGGACGACTATCTGACCGAGCAGGAACTAGGCGCGCTGGACGCCCACTGGCGCGCGGCGAACTACCTGGCGGTCGGTCAGATCTACCTCATGTCCAACCCGCTGCTCGCCGAGCCGCTGCGCCCCGAACACGTCAAGCCGAGGCTGCTCGGCCACTGGGGCACCTCGCCCGGGCTGAACCTGGTGTACACGCACCTCAACCGGGTGATCAGGGCCCGTGGCCGGGACGCCCTGTGCGTCTGGGGTCCGGGACACGGGGGGCCGGCGGTGCTGGCCAACTCCTGGTTGGAGGGCACCTACAGCGAGACCTATCCGGACGTCAGCCGGGACGCGCCGGGGATGGCCCGGCTGTTCCGCCAGTTCTCCTTCCCCGGCGGCGTGCCCAGCCATGTCGCCCCCGAGACGCCCGGTTCCATCCACGAGGGCGGTGAACTGGGCTACTCCCTGGCCCATGCCTACGGTGCGGCCCTGGACAACCCGGGCCTCCTGGTCGCCTGTGTGATCGGTGACGGCGAAGCCGAGACCGGGCCGCTGGCGGCCTCCTGGCACTCCAACAAGTTCCTCGACCCGGTCGACGACGGAGCGGTCCTACCGATCCTGCACCTCAACGGCTACAAGATCGCCAACCCGACGGTGCTGGCCCGCATCCCCGAGCACGAACTCGACGCCCTGATGCGCGGACTCGGTCACGAGCCGATCCATGTCAGTGGTGACGATCCGCTCCAGGTGCACCGCGCGATGGCACACGCGATGGACACCGCCCTGGAGCGCATCGACCGGATCCAGCGCGAAGCCCGCGAGGAAGGCGTCACCGAACGCCCCCGCTGGCCGGTGATCCTGCTGCGCACCCCCAAGGGCTGGACCGGACCCGCCGTGGTCGACGGGCTGCCGGTGGAGGGCACCTGGCGGGCCCACCAGGTCCCGCTGGCCGAGGTGCGCGAGAACCCCGAGCACCTGCGCCAGTTGGAGGCATGGCTCCGGTCCTACCGGCCCGCAGAGCTCTTCGACGCCCAGGGCCGCCCGCGCGAGCAGGTCCTGGCCTGCGTACCGGACGGGCCGCGCAGGCTCGGGGCGAGTGCGCACGCCAACGGCGGCCTGCTGGTCCACGAGCTGCCGATCCCGCCCCTCGAGCACTACGCGGTCCCGGTCGACAAGCCCGGGGCCACCCTGCACGAGCCCACGCACGTCCTGGGCGACCTCCTGGCCACCCTCGTCGAGAACACCGCCGCCCGCAGGGACTTCCGCCTGGTCGGCCCGGACGAGACCGCCTCCAACCGGCTGCAGTCCGTCTACCGGGCCACCGGGAAGGCATGGCAGGCCGAGACCCTGGAGGTCGACGAGCACCTCGACCGCCATGGCCGGGTCATGGAGATCCTGTCCGAACACACCTGCCAGGGCTGGCTCGAGGGCTACCTCCTGACCGGACGGCACGGCCTGTTCTCCTGTTACGAGGCCTTCGTCCACATCGTCGACTCCATGGTCAACCAGCACATCAAGTGGCTGCGCACCTCGCGTCGGCTGCCCTGGCGGCGTCCGGTCGCCTCGCTCAACTACCTGCTCACCTCCCATGTGTGGCGGCAGGACAACAACGGCTTCTCCCATCAGGACCCGGGCTTCGTCGACCACGTCCTCAACAAGAGCCCCGAGGTCGTCCGGGTCTACCTGCCCCCGGACACCAACACCCTCCTCGCTGTCGCCGACCACGTGCTGCGCAGCCGCGACTACGTCAACGTCGTCGTCGCCGGAAAGCAGCCCTGCTTCGACTGGCTGACCCTCGACCAGGCCCGGGCCCACTGCGCCCGTGGCGCGGGCATCTGGGACTGGGCCGGCACCGAGAGCGACACCGCCGAGCCCGACGTGGTGCTCGCCTGCGCCGGAGACGTCCCCACCATGGAGATCCTTGCCGCCGCGCAACTGATCCGCCGCCACCTGCCCGACCTGGCGGTACGGGTGGTCAACGTCGTGGATCTGGCCCGGCTGCTGCCCAGGGACGAGCACCCGCACGGCATGGCCGACGCGGACTTCGACGCGCTGTTCACCACCGACAAGCCGGTGATCTTCGCCTACCACGGCTACCCGTGGCTGATCCACCGCCTCGCCTACCGCCGCACCGGGCACGCACACCTGCACGTCCGCGGCTACAAGGAGGAGGGCACCACCACCACGCCCTTCGACATGGTCGTGCGCAACGACCTCGACCGCTACCGCCTGGTCATGGACGTCATCGACCGCGTCCCCGGACTGGCGGTACGGGCCGGCGCCGTCCGCCAGGCGATGGAGGACACCCGCCTGAGGCACCACAGCTGGATTCGCGAGCACGGCACGGACCTCCCCGAGGTCGCGGACTGGAGCTGGCACGGCTGACTCCGGCGACGTCTCCCGCCGCCACGCCGTCGACCGGCGTGGCGGCGCGATGTTCTCAGGACGCCCTGAGGGTGCAGGCCGTCCCGTTGATGGTCGCGGACGTCGGCGGCGGGTTGCTGCCGCTCCAACTGGCGTTGAAGCCGAAGGCGACGGAGCCGCCGGCCGCGATGGTCGCGTTGTAGGGGAGGTTCGTGACCGACACGGTCACCCCGGTCTGGGCGGAGGAGCCGTTCCAGAGCTGGGTGATCTGCTGGTTGCCGGGGAAGGTCCAGCCGGCCGTCCAGCCGTTCACGGCGCCGGTGCCGTGATTGACCAGGGTGACGGTGGCGCCGAAGCCGCCGGCCCACTGGCTGCTCACGGCGTAGTCGACCTCGCAGCCGCCGCTCGGGGTGGCGGTCGGCGTCGTGGTGGGTGTCGGGGTCGCCGTGGGCGTGGGCGTGGGCGTCGGGGTGGGCGTGGGCGATGCGCTGGCCGAGGCGGTCGCCGTCGGTGTCGTGCCGACGCTGGGGTCGCCGTAGAGGATGCCCCGGCCGTTGCTGCTCACATACACCCGCCCGTAGATCCTCGGGTCACCCGTGATCGCCGCGCCGGTCCAACCCCACTGGTGCTGGTCGTCGTTGATCCGCACCCAGCTCGCTCCGGCGTCGTCCGAACGGAAGATCCCGCGCACGCCGCCGATCTGCGCGCTGGTGTAGAGCGCCGGATAGCTCCTGCCGGGAGCCGCCTCGCCGAAGCCGACGCTGTCCGCCTGGTCCACCGCCGACAGCTTGGTGAAGCTCACGCCGCCGTTCGTGGAGTGCCACAGCCCGTAGCTGCCACCGGACTTGCCCCCGGCGAGCCAGATGTCGCCCTTCGCACCGGGCAGTGCCTTGAAGCGCACGTTCCCCGCGCCGGGCAGCCCGCTCGCCGCCGTGGCGGTGAACGTCGCACCGGCGTCGCTGCTGACGTAGAAGGTGCCGCCGGAGTATCCGTAGAAGGTCTTCGGGTCGGAGCGGTCCGCCTGCACGCTCGCGCCTGCCGGGATGCCGGCGGACGCGGTCCAGGAGTTGCCGTAGCCGGCGGAGTGGTAGACGCCGGTGCCGCCGGGGCTCCACACCGTCGCGCTCGCGTCGGAGGCGATCGCGACCGTGCCGCCGCCGGTGACCCCGCTGGGCTCGCTGGAGGCGGCGAACCAGTCCGCGCCGTCGTCGGTCGAGTAGCCGATGTGCTTGTCCGTCGAGCCGGAGGCGGTGTTGCCGACCCGCACGATGACGCTCGGGTTGCTCTCGGCGTAGTCGAGCGCCGTGGAGGTGGTGAAGTTGGGCGAAGAGAACGCCTTGGCCGGAACGGCCGTCACGTCTGTGTGGCGGAAGCCGCCCAGGTCGCCCAGCGCACTCAGCAGCGGTGCGCCGGTCGGCGGGCTGATCAGGTCGTTGACCGCGGTCTCCTCCAGGCCCTTGACCACCGGGGTGATGGCGATCTTCTTCCCGGCGTCGAAGTCGGTGAGGTCGGAGCTGCCGAACAGGGTGGCTCCCGTGCCGTACATCATCCGGTCGGAGTTGAAGGGGTCGATTTCCAGCGACTCCGTCATCCAGCCCAGCTTGGGCGACTCCGCCGGCGGCGAGGAGGTCGCGCCGAAGGTCAGCCACGGCACTGAGGAGATGTCCATGGTGTACTGGTCGACCCTGGTCGGATAGCTGCTGTAGGACCAGAACGGCTTCCAGGTCGCGCCGCTGTCGGTGCTGCGCCAGATCTGGGTGTCCGGCCACCAGGCGCTGTAGGCGCTGACCATCAGTGTGCCGGGGTGCTCACGGTCGACCGTGAGGCCGCTGTAGCCGAAGTAGTTGTTGCTGGTGTCCGAGGACGGTACCGGGCTGACGTTCGACCAGGTCCCGGTGGTGGTGGCGTACTTCCACAGGTCGCCGTGCGCGCCGTCGTAGGGACCGCCGGTGTCGCTGTAGGCGATGAAGAGGTTGCCGCCGGTGGCGTCGAGTACCGCCTTGTGCGGGACGAAGCCGGTGGGCTGTCCGGCTACCCGGGTCCAGCTGCTGCCGCCGTCGTCGGAGCGGTAGATGCTGTTGGCCTTGTCGGCGACCCCGGCGAACACGGTCTTGGTGACGCCGTTGACGGTGCCGCTGCCCTTGTCGAAGACCTCCCACAGGACGCCCTCGGGGTCGCTCTGGTAGCCGGATGTGTCCGTGGGGTCGGGGGCGTAGGTTCCCGCGTTGGGAAAAGAGGTGACCTTCGCCCAGCTGACGCCGTAGTCGGTGCTCCGCCACAGGCCGTTGCCGCTCTCGGCGCCGAAGTAGAGGACCTTGTCGTTGTTGGGGTCGATGGTGAGGCGCTCACCCATGCCGCGCCCCGGCATGTTGCCGCCGACCTTGAACGGCAGGACGGTGCGGGACCAGGTCGCCCCCTGGTCGGTGGAGCGCAGGATCGCGCCGTTGTTGGGGTCCCAGCTGTTGGTGTAACTGCCCGCCGCCGCATAGACCCGGCTGGGGTCGGTGGCGTCGCTGGCGAGGCTGGCGACCCCGGTGAGGTTCCAGTCGTTCCAGCCGACGGAGTCGAGCAGCGGGGTCCACTGCTTGGTCACCGGGTTCTGGCGGTAGGCCCCGCCGACGTCGGTGCGGGCATAGACCAGGCCCGGCTTGCCCTGATTGAAGATGATCCCGGGGATGAAGCCGCCCCCGCCGATCTGGACGTTGTTCCAGGAGTAGCTGGGTCCGGCGGCGGCAGCGGCGGAGGCCGTCGCGGACGCCGACGCGGCGGTGGGCAGCAGGCCCACCGCCGCGACGGTGGCGATGGCCGCGCCCGCCGTGAGCACGGAGAGCAGCGGACGGGATGGACTGTGTGGACGTGGACGCATGGAGCGGGCTCCTCAGCGGACGGTGGCGCGGGGGAGCCGTGCCAAGAGCACGGCGCGACCATGAAGTCAGCGAGGTGGCGGAGCGTCAATCGTCCGGTGCGGTGCTGCGGGCGGGCCCCAGGTGGCGGCTTCCGACGACTGTCGAATCCGATGAAATGTACATTCGACAGCGCCCTTCAGCCCTTGCGAGGCCTCAGCCTGAGCCGACTGGCATAGGGTTCGTGCCATGGCTCCTCATGATGCGGCCCTGGACCGGCTGGGCTCCGGTAAGTACCTGTTGGTCACCACCTACCGCAAGGACGGACGTACGGTGCCGACGCCGGTGTGGGTGGTCAGGGACGGTGACACCCTGGGCGTGTGGACCGTCGCCGACTCGGGGAAGGTCAAGCGCATCCGCAACCGGGGCGACGTCCTGTTGGCGCCCTGCGACGTGCGCGGCAACCGGAAGGGTGACGACATCCCCGGCTTCGCCGAGATCCTGGACGCAGCGGCGACCGAGCGGTACCGCGCACTGCTGAAGCGGAAGTACGGCCTGCTCGGGCGGCTGACCGTGCTGGGGAGCAGGCTGCGGCGCGGCCGGGAGGGCAGCGTCGGAATCCGGATCACCCTGCGGGCGGACGACGGAACGGATTCCACCGGAGAATAGCCCGGGACCGGGCGCGGGAATTCGGTGCGCCCGAGCAGTGAAAAGAGAATCGAGCAGGAAAAGGGAATGGCGATCGGGCGGGAATAGCGCCCGGCTTGCGGTGTCTCCCCCGCCGCCATCCTCCACTGCGGAGGGGTGCGGGCAATACCCCCGAAAGGTGGTCCGCCGACCACTGGTCGGGGGTGTCCGGAACTCCCGCGAATGCCTTCGGAGTGCTCGGTCCTGGTGATGTTCGGCCAGGTGGGACCGGGTGTACTGGAGCCACCGGCGGGGACCCCCAGATGGGGGGACGGATGGTGGACCGGATCCGTGATTTCCCTGGTGAGTGAGAATAAGCAAATTCTCATGGAACACTTGCGCGCCGAATAGCGCCCCGTGTACACATCACTCAGGGTGTTTCGGTCCGGAGTTTTCCGTCCGGTTGCCGGCATCTGGTCCCACTGCTCAGCACTCATCTCTTGGAGTCGTCATTCTCGACATCCTTCCCCTCAGCGGCCGGCGGCGGCGAATAGCCGTCGTCGCCTCCGCCTCCGTGGCCCTGGTGGCCGGGACCATGGCCCTGGCCGTGCCCTCCCAGGCGTCCGCCCCCGGCCCGGCGACGCGTACGCTCGTCGGCACCCACCCCCTGTGGGCCGCGCCCGCCGCGGACAAGGGCGCCCTGCCCGCCGGCGACCAGCTCACCGCCCGGGTCTACCTGGCCGGCCAGGACCCTGCCGGTCTGGCCGCCTACGCCAAGGCCGTTTCCTCGGTCGGCAGTTCCCAGTACGGCCGGTTTCTGACGGTTGCTCAGGTGCAGCAGCGCTTCGGCGCGACCCCGGCCCAGATCGCCGCCGTCAACGCCTGGGCCACCGGCGCCGGCCTGCAGGTCGTGGGCTCCAGCGCGCACTACATCGACGTGCACGGCTCGGTGACCACCGTGAACCGGGCCTTCGGCACACACCTGCACCAGTACGCGGTCCAGGGCAAGCTGCTGGAGGCACCCAGCACTGACGCGGTCATCCCCGTGTCCGTTGCCGGCGCGATCCTCGGCGTGGTCGGGCTCAGCGACAGTGCGCCCAGGATCCACCCGCAGTCCGTCTCGGTGAACACCGCCGAGGGGCTGTCCACGGACGCGAAGGGCAAGCCGAAGCCCAATCCCGCACCGAAGCCCAAGCCGGGTCTGCCGAACGTGGCGACCTGCTCGGACTTCTGGGGCCAGAAGGCGGTCAGCGGCGCGCCGAAGGGCTACACCGCGAACACCACCTTCGACCAGTGCTCCTTCACCCCGGCCCAGCTGCGCAAGGCCTACGGCGTCACCGCCTCCGGCCTGACCGGCAAGGGCGCGACGGTCGCCATCGTCGACGCCTACGGCTCCGCCACCATGCTGGCCGACGCCAACACCTTCGCCGCCAGGCACGGTGACAAGGCGTTCCGCAAGGGCCAGTACACCGAGCTGGTCACCCCGTCCAAGTGGACCCAGACCGGGCCCAAGGACGGTTGCGGCGGTGCGGCCGGATGGGCCGGTGAGGAGTCGCTGGACGTCGAGATGGCACACGGGCTGGCCCCGGACGCCAACGTCGTCTACGTCGGCGCCAACTCCTGCTCGGACCAGGACCTGATGGCGGCGCTGAGCACCATCGTCGACAAGCACCTGGCCGACGTGGTCTCCAACTCGTGGTCCGGGCTGATGCACACGACCTCGGGTGACGAGACTCCCGCGCAGATCGCCGCCTATGAGCAGATCTTCCAGCAGGGTGCGATCGAGGGCATCGGCTTCGACTTCTCCTCGGGCGACTGCGGCGACGAGTCCCCGGCCGCGGCGGCCACCGGCAGCAACTGCGACCCCACCAGCACCCGGGCGCAGGCCGGATTCCCGTCCTCCTCCTCCTGGGTGACGGACGTCGGCGGCACCGCCCTGGGCATCAAGGACAAGAGCGGCAGCTACGGCTTCGAGACCGACATGGGCACCCAGCGCTCCGCGCTCAGTGCGGACGGCAAGAGCTGGACCCCCTTCCCCGGCGCCTTCTACTTCGGCGGCGGTGGCGGCACCAGCGAGGACTTCGCCCAGCCGTGGTACCAGGGCACGGTCGTGCCCAGTGCGCTTGCGCACACCCTGATGAGCGGTGCGCAGAGCAAGACCGCGCAGCGGGTCACCCCGGACGTGGCCATGAACGGCGACCTCTACACCTCGGTCCTGGTCGGCATGTCAGACGGCAGCCCCTACAGCGAGGGCGGCTACGGCGGCACCAGCGTCTCGGCGCCGGAGTTCTCCGCCATCCAGGCCGACGCCATCCAGGCCCGGCACGGCCGTCCGATCGGCTTCGCCAACCCGGCGATCTACGAGCGCGCCGGCAGCACCGCTTTCCACGACGTGGTCAACAACACCCGGGGCAAGGGTCAGCAGCCGCTGAACGCCGTCGCGGACTTCGGCGTGATCCAGGGCTCGCTGCGGGTCCGCCTGGTCGCCTTCGGGCGTGACTACGGCCTGGCGGCGACCAAGGGCTTCGACAACGCGACCGGTGTCGGCTCGCCGACCGAGGCGTACCTCAACTCGTTCCGTTGAGGCTCGCGGCTCGGGTCCGGTAGCCGGTAGCCGGTACTGACCGGCTGCCGCACCCGATCGCTCCGCCCCGGTGTCCGGTGGGTTCCTCCCGCTGGGCACCGGGGCTCCGGCGTTGGGTAGGGTGCCCCATCGTGAGCGAACCAGATTTCCTGCGCGCGCCACCCGTGCCTCCTACGCCGCCGTGGCCGCCGACTACGCCGCCCCCCATGTGCCGGCCGGTCTAAGACCGACCGGCACATGGAGGGCGGCGTCGCGGGCAAGGGGGCACCTCCCGCCCGAAGGGTGGGGGAGGCTCTCGCCCAGACGGCTTCTCCTCAGTCGCCAGGGCTCCGCCATGGCTCCTTCGTCGGCACCGCCTGGACTCGGCCCTCGACCCTCCCCCAACCTTCGGCCGGGGGGACCCCCTTCTTCCTCCACCCTCCATTTGCCGGTCGGTCTAAGCCGCTGGACCGGGCCGTGCTCGCCGGGTTCGCCGAACTCGTGCAGGCCGCCGGTGCGGGACCGGTCGCTGACATCGGTTGCGGCACCGGCCGGGTGACGGCGCATCTGAACACCCTGGGGCTGCGGGTGTTCGGCGTCGACCTGTCGCCGCAGATGATCGCCGTGGCCCGGGAGGCCCATCCCGGCCTGCGCTTCGACGTGGGTTCGATGCTGGCCCTTGACCTTCCGGACGCCGCCGTCGACGGCATCGTGGCCTGGTACTCGACCATCCACATCCCCCAGGAACGGCTACCGGACGTCTTCGCCGAGTTCCATCGGGTGCTTGCTCCGGGCGGCCAGCTGCAACTCGCGTTCCAGGTCGGCGACGAGCCGCTGCACCTGACGGAGGCGCTCGGTCACGCCGTCTCGCTCGACTTCCACCGGCGCCAACCGGCCGATGTCGCCGAGCTGTTGAGCCGGGCCGGGCTGCCCGTGCGCGCTCGGCTCCTGCGCGAGCCGGGACGACCAGGGCGACTTCACCGAGCGGACCGCGCAGGCCTTCCTGCCGGCCCGCAAACCTGCCGACACCGGTCGGCCATGACGCGCGCGCCGATCTGGGCTGACCTGCGGTAGGCACAGCCGTGCCACGACGGCCAGGGCGCCCGGACAGTCCCTCCCCGCTCGGGGTCAGTCGCGAGGATCGTGGGCGGCGAGCCTCTCGAGCAGGGGGAGGCAGGCCGCCAGTCGCTGCTGCTCGGCCGGCGACAGTTCGGTCGAGATGCCGTCGGCGAGCCAGTCCGTCCGGTGCCTGCGCCGCGTGTGCAGTGCCTGCCGACCTGCCTCGGTCAGCACGACGAGGACCTTGCGCCCGTCCTCGGGGTGGGGCTGCTGGGACGTGAACCCGAGTTCCACGAGCTGTCCGACGGTTCGTGCCATGGACTGGTGACGGACCTGCTGCCTGGCAGCGAGCTCGCTGGTCGTCATCGGTCCTTCCCGGTCGAGGAATCCGAGCGCGGCCGCCTGCGCCAGCGGCATGTCGTCGGTGGTTCGCGCGCGGCGCACCAGGCTGCCGATGACGGAGCGCAGTGCGCCGGCGATCTGCTCCTCGTTCATGCGACCACCCTACCTGCAGCAAAGGTGTACAGTCTTGCTGTACAGTTCAGCTGTAGATAATGAGAGGAGCTCGTCATGAAGATGACCACCCTTGGGCATTCGTGCGTCCGGCTGGAGCGGGACGGCGTCACGGTCGTCGTCGACCCCGGCTGCTTCAGCGACCCCGACGCACTGGCCGGAGCCGACGCCGTGCTCATCACCCATGAGCACATCGACCACGTCGTGCCCGATCTGCTGCGGGCGACCGCGGGCGATGTCGAGATCTGGACGAACGCGGCAGTCGCGGCCCAGTTCGCCGACCTCGGCGGGCGCGTCCACGCCGTCCGGCACGGCGACGTGTTCAGCGTCGGGGCCATGGAGATCCATGTGTACGGGGAGAAGCACGCCACCATCCACCGTGACTTCCCCGAGTTCGACAACGTGGGCTTCCTGGTCGACGGACTCTTCCATCCGGGGGATGCGCTCACGGTCCCGGAGGAGGGAGTGCGGACGCTTCTCGCCCCGGCCGGTGCGCCCTGGGTGAAGCTGGCCGAGGTCGTCGACTACGTCCGGCAGGTCGAGCCCGGTGAGGTGTTCCTCATCCACGATGCGGTGCTGAGCCCTCCGGCGCTCGACGTCCACGCGCAGATCCTCACCGCGCTGGCCGGTGAGCCCCACGGCCGGGCCGTCCACGCCTGGTCCCTCGGGGACAGCGTCGAACTGCCCTGACGACCATCACTGTGCGCGAACCGCCGGGTCCGCTGACCGGACCGGGGTGCGGTCGGCTGGACCCGGCGCGAGTTCAGCAGAGGGGCGGGAGGTACTTGTAGCCCACGCCGCGGACGGCGACGATCGCGTCCCGGTGGAACGGGCCCAGCGTGCGGCGCAGGCGGGCGATGTGGACGTCCACCGTGCGGCAGGAGGTGGCGGGCGGGTATTCCCATACCGCGGAGAGCAGTTGCTTGCGCGAGTGCACCCGGTACGGGTTCGCGATCAGGTGTCCGAGCAACTCGAACTGGAGGAAGGTCAGGTCGAGGGGTCGGCCGTCCATCAGGACGGACCTTCGTTCCCGGTCGAGCCGGATGCAGGAGGAGACGTCCTTGTCGAGCGCCCTGGCGGGCGACTCCGTCGCGCCGGTGGGTTCGAGTTCGACCACCACGCGGGTGATGACCAGCCCGCCGAGGTCGGTGTCGGCGACCCCTTCGGGCAGCCGCGTCACCACGACCACAGGCGGGTCCGCGACCTCGGGGCGCACGATGCGGAGGCCAGAAGTTGGCTCGTGCATGACAATACGTGGCACGGGGTTCGCCATAGGTGAACTCTCGGTTGGGGGAGTGAAGTGATCCGGAGAATGACTGTCTGTCTCGCATGAAACTACAGTGCGGTACCGGCTGCTGCACATACCCCCTACGGATTGGCGCAATTCGTCCCACTCTTCGCTTGAGCGCTCAGGTAAAATCGCGCATGCCCTCGTGTGCCCGGCGCTTTGTGGGCAGGCTGGTTCGGCGCCCGCTTGCGGCCTGGGGAGCGATAGGGCTCGGGCGCCCACCGCGCGGCACCTCCGCTTGCAGCGTTGCCGGCCCTGACATCGGCGGCTGGCGCCGCGGGCCCAAGTAGCCCCGCTACAAAGGCGTCCCGGCGCCTTGCCATCAAAGAGCACACCACACGGCGTGCACGGACCCGAGCCCCATCGCTCCACAGGCCGTTAGGCCGGAATGCTGCCGCCGGCCTCCAACCCGCCCCCGGCCCTGCCGGGCTCAAGTTCGGGCGGAAGGGCGTCCAGCATCGTGAACGCCTGCTCCACCTGGGCGATCCGCAGCACCTCGGACACCCAGGGAGTGCCCCGGACCACCCTGAGTCGGCCTCCGGTGCGCGCCACCCGAGCCCGTAGCCGCAACAGCAGGCGCATGCCGCTGGCATCGATGAACGTCACCGGGCGCAGGTCCACCAGGAGGTCGGGGCGGGGTCCGGAGGACAGCATGTCCAGTCGCCAGGTGAGTTCCTGAAGTGCCATCAGATCCAGCTCGCCGTGCAGTTCCACGACGAGCACCCGGCCTGCAGCTCGCTCCTGCAGGCCGAAAGTCCATTCCCCCGCTTCCATGACGACCCCCCAACCGTCGTCCCTCATACCTGTCCTGTCATCAGGGACACCGTGCAGACAGCAAGCTGCTCACTTTCACCAGCAGCCACTTCCGCGTCCGGAAGCACGGGCGCGCTGATGTGCGGCTACTGTACGTGGCGAGTTCCGCGCAGGCATGGACTGTATTTCCGGTGTACACCACCAGAGTGCTCCCACATGTGGCCATATTCCAGCTCTTCGCAGAGGTGTAATCCGAATCTCACGTGCCCGACGTGTTCTGTCGAACTCTGCGGCGGAAGGTTACGGCGAGTAGTGAGAATCGGATCGGTAGTTCCGTCTGCGCCCCGCCGCCCGCTGGAGCCGCCCCGTCAGTGTTTGGCCGTGAGGTGCCAGTTCTCGCCAACGCGGGTGTGAAGGGTCGCAACAGCCGTTACGCCGAGGCTTCCTGGCACTACCATCGGCCAAGGTCCGTAAGTTCGTGCTCGCTCTCCGAACCGTTGGTAGCACCGTGGCGGCGACCTGAAACTCCACCCAGCGAGGACAGAGACTTGATGCACCCTCAGCCCCCGACCCACCCCGGTCCGCTGCGCCGCATCCACATTCGGCCCCGTCCCGCTGCCAGCGTGCGGCGTCGCCGTGCCGCCCCGGCATTCGCCAGCACCCTGCTCGCACTCGCGGCGCTGGCCGGCTCGCAGGCCGTCAGCACGGCCTCCACCCTGGCCACCGCCGGCGGTACCACGACGTCCACCGGGCCCAACGGGACGGTCGGCTCGGCGACCGGGGGAAGCCCTCCGCTCGATCTCGTCCCGCCTCCGGCGCTGCCCGTACCCGTTGCCGGCGGAACGACGAAGACGCCCACCGGCCCGGCCGGTTCGCCTGCGACGACACCCGTCGGCACCTCCGGGATTCCGGCCCTGGTGCTGGCGGCCTATCTGCACGCACAGGACAGCGTCAAGGCCACCGATCCGGGCTGCCGTCTGCCGTGGAGCCTGCTCGCGGGGATCGGCCAGGTCGAATCCGGCCAGGCCGACAACGGCAACCTGACCACGGCCGGCACCACCCTGCAGCCGATCCTGGGCCCGGTCCTGGACGGGTCCGCCGGCACCGCAGCGATCCGTGCCGCCAACGGGAGCTGGGCGCGCGCCGAGGGTCCGATGCAGTTCCTGCCCTCGACCTGGGCCGCCTGGGGTGTGGACGGGAACGGCGACGGCACGGCCGACGCGAACAACGTCTTCGACGCGGCGCTCGCAGCCGGGCACTACCTGTGCGCCGGCGGCCGCGACCTGAGCCGACCGGCGGACCTGCGGGCGGCGATCCTCAGCTACAACCACTCGGACGCCTATGCGACCACCGTCACCGAGTGGATGACGTACTACCAGCACACCGGTCCCACGGCAGCCACCCCGACCCCGGTCGGGTCCGTGCCGAGTACCAGCCCGACCCCCAGCCCGACCCCCAGCGCAGGCCCCACCACGCGGAAGCCGGTGGCAAGCGCTTCGCCCTCCGCGACTCCGCGTCGCAGCGCGAGCCCGAGTACGGTCCCCACCACGCCGGTGCCCTCCGCCCCGGCGACGCCGACGCCCGTCCCGTCCGCACCGGGCAGCTCCACCGGCTGCCCCGCTCCCACACCGACACCCACACCCACCCCGGGAAGCAGCGGTTCGGCATCGCCCACGCCCACGCCTACGCCCACACCCACGCCGACACCAACACCGACGGCCACCCCGACCCAGAGCGGCACTCCCTCGCCGACCGGGTCCTGCGCCGCGACCCCCACGCCGAGCGCAGCTGCGCCGAGCGCGCCCGCGCCCAGTACCCGGCCCAGCGCCTCGCCTAGGAGGGTGCTGAAGATCTAGGCCGGGCTCGCGACGCCCTGCGACTCCGCTTGCCGCGTTGTCGTCGGTCTCCAACCAACCACGGTTGGCTCCCTCCTCCGCCTTGCAATCGAAGCCGCATGACGCCGCTCCCTGATCCGGCCTAGATCTTCAGCACCCTCCTGGCCGGCTCCGTCAGTCCTGAGCGAACGTACCGAGGTAGGTCTTGGCGCCCTCCGGGGTGAAGAACCACGACGGGAAGTCCGAGGGGTTGTCGAAGCCGTTGGCGAAGCGGTCTGCGACCGGCTGGATCTGCCCTGCCGCGCCGATGAGCTGGAGCACGTGCTCCGGCGGCGGCGCGAGCATCGCGTTGGTCCAGGCGGTGACGTCGCCTGCGGTGGCGTTCCAGAAGTCGTCGAACGCCGCCTCCATGAAGCCGCGGTCGAAGGGCCGGTCACCCTGGGCGCGGACAGCGTCGAGGTAGCTCGCGGCGCACTTGGCGGCGGTGTTGGAACCCTGGCCGGTGATCGGGTCGTTGGCCACCACCACGTCGGCGACGCCCAGCACCAGGCCGCCGCTCGGCAGCTCGCCGACGGGCCGGCGCACCACTGGGGTGTAGCGCCCGGCCAGGGTCGCCCGACCGTCCGTCAGCTCGACGCCGCCATAGGCGCGCGAGTACTCCCAGGGGGTGAACTGGCGCATCAGGTCCAGGGTGCGTCGCAGGTGTTCCGCCGGATCCAGCGCGGGCTCGAAGACATCGAGCGGTCCGCCGGGAACGCCCTCCCAGAAGAGGATGTCGCACGGGCCGGACTCAGTGAGCGCCGGAATCACGAACAGCTCGCCGACCCCTGGGACGAGGTTGCAGCGCACCGCGGGGAAGTCGTGCTCGGGGCGCGGCGCGAGGCCGTGCACGTACGACACGGCGAGTGCGCGCTGCGGCGCGGTGTACGGGGAGCGGGCGGCGTCGCGGGTGAACATCGACACCAGTTCACCCTTGCCCGCCGCGACGACGGTCAGGTGGTAGCCGCGCACCAGGTAGTCGAGGTCGGAGACGGTGACGCCGTTGATGACGACCTTGCCACCGCGGTCGGCGAAGAGTTCCAGCCAGGCCGGCATCTTCAGGCGCTGGTCCACGGACTGTGCCGGGCCGTCCAGCCGTCCCACCCAGTCGATCACCCGCGCGGACTCCGGCCCGCTGACCGAGACGCCCAGCCCCTCGACGGCAGGGGCCTCCCCGTCCCACAGGTTGAGGCCCAGCTCGCGCTCGTGCCGCAGCGAGGAGTCGAACATGCACTGCGTCGAGAGCACCCGGCCACCGCGGATCTCGTCCGGCGTGCGGTCCGTCATCACCGTGACGTCATGGCCGTCGGCCTGCAGCCCGAGCGCGAGCTGCAGCCCGGCCTGACCGGCACCGACGATGAGTATCTTCGCCAAAGGAGGCTCCTAGCAGGGGTGATGACAGCGGACGCGAGTGACGGCGGGACGCCTGGTGACGGGTGCGCGGCGGTGCGCGTCAGCTCGGTTCCTGGGAGAGCGTGTGCTCGACCAGGGAGGCGAGGACCCGCGCCGCGGACGGCCGGGAGCGCGCGTCGCACCACAGCAGCGGAACCCGGGGGGACAGGCTCAGCGCGTCCCTGATGTCCGCGTCCTCGTACTGCGGCGCACCGTCGAAGCGGTTGACGGCGACGATGAAGGGCAGGCCGCTGCTCTCGAAGTAGTCGACCGCGGGGAAGCTCTCGGCGAGCCGGCGGGTGTCGGTGAGCACGATCGCGCCGACGGCGCCGCGCGCCAGGTCGTCCCACATGAACCAGAAGCGTCGCTGCCCGGGCGCGCCGAAGAGGTACAGCACCAGGTCCGGTGCGAGGTGCAGCCGCCCGAAGTCCATGGCGACGGTCGTCGTGGACTTGGAGCTGCCCTCGAGCAGCGGGTCGGTGTCGCTCCCGGCGTCGGTCATGATCGCCTCGGTCGTCAGCGGGGTGATCTCCGAGACGGCGCCGACCAGGGTGGTTTTGCCGACGCCGAAGCCGCCCGCGATGACGATCTTGGCGGAGGTGACCGGCAGCTCCGTCAGCGGAATGCCGGGGGGGACGGACGAGACGTCAGGCGAGATCGCGGAGGCCACCGAGGATCCTCTCCAGAACCAGGCGGTTCGGTCGAGCGGGCGAGGCAATGGTCGAGCCCCCACCGGACCGGACCGGGACGGACGCGCCGTGCACCCGGATCCGGCCCTCGTCCACCAGGTCGCTCACCCACACCCGGACCACGCCGAGGGGCAGGCGCAGCAGGGCGGAGACCTCGGCGATGGAGCGCATCTGGCCCTGGCACAGCGCGCAGATCCGCTCCAGCTCGGGCAGGGCCTGGGTCGTGCTGCCCGCTGGCTGGTACACCGACGAGATCAGCGTCTCGACCAGCAGGACCTGCCCGAATCGGGTGCGGCCGCCGGTCAGGGCGTAGGGACGGACCCGTGCGGAACGCCGCGCGGGTGCGGCGAGCGGCGGAGCCGCGGACGCCACGGGCGCCGGGTGCCGTGCGGGTCGGTGCTGTCCTAGCGGACTCTGGGGGATCACCGGTCGGTCTCCTGTCCGGGCACGCCCCGGAGTTCGCGGCGGAGTTGCGTGGTCAGGACATGTCCGGCCCGCTCGACGAGGCGGGTCAACTGGTACCCGGCGACGCTCAGGTCGGCGTCGGCGGAGGTGTAAGCGGCCAGGCAGGCCGTCTCGTCGATGGACATAAGGATCAGCGTCCCCTCGTGCAGCGTCACCATGGTGCGCCGGAGCCCGCCGAGGTCCAGGAGTTTCGACAGGCCGCCGGACAGCGCGACCAGGCCCGCCGTCAGCGTGGCGAGTTCCTCGGCGGGGGAGTGCTCGTCCGCGGCGGCCAGGGGCAGCCCGTCGGTGGACACCAGGGCCAGCGAGCGCAGCCCCGGAGTGCTCATCAGCACGTCGCTGAGGAGCCAGCGGAGGCGTTGCATGGGTGTCGACTCAGGAGTGCGCGTGCCCGTGCTCATGTCCGGTCCCCTTCGCCGGGTCCTGGCGCGGCAGCGCGCACCCCGTTCTGGAAGCCGCCGAGACGGCGGCGCAGTTCGTCCGCTGCGGAGCCGGGACGCCCGGCCTCGCCCGAGGGCCCGCCGTCACGGTCGGCCGTGGCCGAGCCGGTCGCGGTGCGGGCCCGCTGTCCGCTCTCGCCGGGGACACGTTTGGGCAGGCCGGCGGGGCCGGTCCGGGTGCCTCCCGATCGCGGTCCGGGGACCGCGCTGAGCAAAGGGGCACCCCCGACCGGAGGTTGGGGGTGGATCGTCTGCGACGCCGCATCCGCCACCAGTTCGTTCCATTCGGCGCTGCCCTCGGCGCCCGGCTCCGGAACGGGCTCGTGGGTGAACGCCGCGCCGGGCACGGCGATCAGAGCCGTCGTCCCGTCGGCGGTCGTGCTGTGTCGCAACTGGACCCGTAGGCCGTGCCGACGGGCCAGGACGGTCACCACCTGGAGTCCCATGCTGCGCCCCGTCCGGGCCGCGTTCTCGTCCGCCGAGGCCGAGCCGGAGGCGAGGCGGGCGTTGGCCTCCCACAACAGCTCGTCCGGCAGGCCGATGCCCCGGTCGACCAAGGACACCATCAACTCGCCGCTGTCCAGCTGCCAGGCCGCGACGCTGACCGGCTCGGTCGGCGGCGAGAAGGCGGTGCCGTTGTCCAGTAGTTCGGCGAACAGATGGCTGAGATCCTCGGCGACGTCGGGTCGCACCCACAGCTGCGGGACGGGGGTGAGGTGCACCCGCTCATAGCGCTCGATCTCGGAGACCGCGGCACGCAGTACGTCCAGCAGCAGCGTGGGCGCCGGGGGTTGGCCGGGACGGTGGTGGGTCGCACCACCCAGCAGCAGCATGTTCTCGCCGTTCCTGCGCATCCGGGTGGCGAGGTGGTCCAGCCGGTAGAGCTGGTCCAGCCTGGCCGAGTCGGCCTCGGCCCCCTCCATGCCCTCCAGGAGTCCGAGTTGCCGCTCGACCAGGCCCAGGGTCCGCAGGGCGAGGTTCACGAAGACCTCGCCGCTCTGCTGCTGCAGCTCCTGCTCCCGCTGCTTGCTGACAGCTTCGAGCTCGTCGCGCTCGGCGGCGAGCTGTACGCAGCGGTTCTGCAGCAGCAGGTGCGCCTGCTCGAGTTGGGCCTGCGCAGCCTGCAGTTGTTCATGGTGTTTCTGTCGCTGCCTGTCGGCTCTTCGGGTACGCCGGAGTCCGATTCCAAGCGCCAGTGCGACCGCCAGGGCCGCAGCGGCGACGGCGATGGATATATACACGAGACCCCGCAGTCTGCACAGCAAGCAGCCAACACATTAGGAATCACCTTTCGCATCCATCACATCACAAAGGGCATTCCGCATTCCAGTCGGGGCGGCATCCTGAGCCTTCCCGCCGTCCCACGTTCTGATATGACGGCACGTCACGGCGTTGCCGCTCCGGTCGGCGGCGCACTCGTTTCTGCTGATGGGGTCGCTGTCCGAAGTGCGGACGCTATCCGGGCAGAAGGGGCTGAACCTTGTCGCGGAACAGCTGCAGGCTCTCCCAGCCGGCGTCGACCGGCAGGCCCCCGCACAGCGGGTGCAACAGCAGGCTGCCCATCGGCCCGTCGGTCCGGGCGATGGCGAGGCACTCCTCAGGGGTCAGGCAGGCGTATATGCCCTCGGCGCGTAGTTCGGCGGGGGTGCGGGCGGCAGAGGCGACGGCCGAGGAGATGTCGGCGGTCTGCCAGCCTGCGTAGGTCCTGGCCTCGTGCAGGAAGCACGCGCCGTACTCGGCCCAGGCCTTGTCCGGGTCCTCGGTGCAGTGGATCATCCGGGTCCGCTCCGGCGGCAGTGCCGCGAAGCCGCCCTCGAGACCCGCCTCGGCGGCCAGCCGGTCGTAGTACTCGACCAGTTCGGGCAGATGGGCGGCCGTGAAGAAGGGCAGCCCGAGGCGCACCGCGCGGCGGACCGCGACGCGCGAGGATCCGCCGACCATCAGGCTGGGGTGCGGCCGGGTCAGCGGTGGAGGGGTGACCCGCACGGTCGTGCCTCGGTGGCTGAAGGGCTCGCCGGTCCACGCCTTGAGCAGGGTCTCCAGGACCTCGTCCTGGAGCTTGCCGCGCTGCTTCCAGTCCCTGCCCAGGGCCGTGTACTCCTCGGGCCGGTAGCCGAGCCCGGCGACCAGGGTGAGCCGGCCCCCGCTGAGGTGGTCCAGCACGGCCACGTCCTCGGCCAGGCGCAGCGGCTCGTAGAGCGGGGTGAGCAGAGCGCAGATGATCACGCCGATGCGGCTGGTCGCGCCGAAGACCGCGGCCGCCGTGCTCAGCGGCGACGGGCTCCAGCCGTCGTCGGCGCCGTGGTGCTCCTCCAGGGTGATCAGGTCGAAGCCGCTGCTGTCGGCGAAGGCCGCCATCTCCACGCCGGCCCGGTACCGGGCGGAGACCTCGCGCCGGTCCAGTCCCGGCGTCACCTGGTTGAACCGCAGTGTCGTGACGGTCACGGGCACACCTCCATATATGACGTGTCGTCAGATGTGGGCATGCATACCATCGAGTGCACCAGGTCGGAAGGCATCCGGACACTGCACCCGGGCAACCGGGAACCATTGGATGCGCACAGGCGTGCTGTCCGGCAGAGGCCGTGCATCGCGCCGTGCATCCCGCCGTCCGGAGGACAGCATGAACGAGCCCTGGGGCCTCAGCGGCCCCCAGTTCCTTGGTGTGTACGTCGTCGCCTTCATCGTCTCGCTGGTCATGGCCGGACTCTTCCGGGCAGCGGTGCAGCGTGGTGGCCCTGCGAAGACCGACGCGGTCGACGTCTACACCGCCGCGGCCCTGGCCGGCGGCGCCCGACGGGTCGTCGAGACCGCGGTCTTCGCCCTGATCGAGGGCGGGCACCTGCGCACCAGCCGGGACCACACGGTGACGGTCTGTGGTGGTCAGCCGGACGAACCCGTGCAGCAGGCAGTCCTGCGTTCCTTCGGGCTGCGAAAGAGCGCGAGCCTGCGCCAGATACGTACGTTCGCCGGGAGCACTCGGGAAGTGGCCGAGGTGTCCGCGGGCGCCGTCGGGGACGGGCTGCTGCTCGGTTCCGGCCGCCGCCACCTCGCCCGGCTGGCGGCCCTGTTCCCGGCTGCGGTCTGGGGCGTGGGGATCGTCCGTACGGTGAACGGCGTGCACCTGGGCAGGCCGGTCGGGCTGCTGGTGTTCCTCCTGTTCCTGACACTGCCCCTGGTGCTGGTCCCGGCCCTCGCGCCGCCTCGGCGCAGCCGGGCGGGGGAGCGCATCGCCCAGGCGGCGCGGCGTGCGCCGAGCGACAGCGGGCGGGTCGGCGGTTGCTACGCCTCGACCGGCGCGCTGGTTCCGGCGACGGTGATCGGGGTCGCGGCGCTGGGTGCTGCGGGCGTGGAGGACCTGACCATGCGTGCGGCCCTGTATGGAAACGTCGGGACGTCCTCCGGCGGGTCCTCCGGGTCCAGCTGTGGTGGGAGTTCGAGCTGCGGCGGGTCCAGCAGCTGCGGTGGCGGGGGTTGCGGGGGATGAGCGGCCCGATCCCGCGGCCGGGTCCCGTTCCTGGGCCGGGTCCCGTTCCGCGGTTGGGTCCCGTTCCGCCGTGGGGCTCCGGCCCTGCGTTGGGCTTCGGCATCGGCTGGCGCCCGGAGATCGACCTCACCGTGGAGCGGCTGCCGGGCATCGACTTCGTCGAGGCGATCGCGGAGAACCTGGTACCCCGGCGACTGCCCGAATCCCTGCGCGCGCTCAGGGCGCGCGGGACCGCGGTCGTCCCGCACGGCGTCTCGCTGTCCCTGGGTGGAGCCGAACGCCCCGACCCGGCCCGGCTCGCCCATCTCGCCGCCTGCGCCCAGGCCCTAGGCTCGCCGCTGGTCAGCGAGCACATCGCGTTCACCCGTGCGGGTGGGCTGGACGCCGGTCACCTGCTGCCGCTGCCCCGCACCACCGACGCCCTCGCGGTGCTCGCCGAGAACGTCCGGATCGCGCAGGACCAGCTTCCGGTACCGCTCGCACTGGAGAACATCGCGCCTCTCTTCGCCTGGCCGGCGGACGAACTGACCGAGGGGCAGTTCCTGTACGAGCTGGCAGTGCGCACCGGGGTGCTGCTGCTGGTCGACGTCGCCAATCTGCACACCGCGCACGTCAACCTTGGCACCGACCCGCTGGAGGTACTGGACGCCCTGCCGCTGGAGCGCCTCGGTTACGTCCACGTCGCGGGCGGGGTCGAGCGCGGCGGGGTGTGGCACGACACCCACACCCATCCCGTCCCGGAGCCGGTGCTGAGCGTCCTCGCCGAGCTGGCCGCCAGGACCGCCGTCCCGGGCGTGCTGCTGGAGCGGGACGGGGACTACCCGCCGGACACCGAGCTGGTCACCGAACTGGAGGCGGTTCGCCGCACCGTGCAGGAGGCGCGCCATGTCCGATGACCCGCGAGCGGCGCTGGCAGCCGCGCAGTACGACCTGGTCGCCGCACTGGTCGCGGGAGCGAAACCGCCAGACGGTTTCGATGTGGCACGCGTCCGCGTCCAGGCCAGGGCGCTCGTCGACAAGCGTGCGCGTCACGCCGCAGCACACCATCCCTGGCTGGCCGAGGCTCTCGCGGGCGACTACCGGGGTGTCTTCGCCGCCTATGCCGGGGTGAACCCCTTGCCGCCCGGTGGCGGCCACGCCGACGCAGCGGCCTTTGTGGCGTACCTGCGCGGCCGGGGGGAGTTGCCGCCCGGTCCTGCGCCCGAAGCCCGGGGCCGCCTCATCCGCCTGCTGCGCAGGCGCCGGCACTGAGGCGCTGTCGCTGAGGTGCTGTCAGCCGTGACGATGACACCGGGTCAGCATCAGGCCGCTGTCCTGCCGGTGACCGGGGGAAGCGTATTTTTTCGCGCAGATCGTGTCATGTACTGGACATTTTCCTGTGCGAGCTGATTGATTACCTTCCGGCAGTCCGCCGCACCACCCCCACTCCTACCGGGAGGAACCCGTGCGTCTCCGCCCCCTGCAGTCCGCAGCCCGCACCGCCGCAGTGCTCGCCCTCGCCGTGCTGGGGGCAACCGCCCTCGCCGCCGGGGCGCAAGCCCAGCCCACAACAGCATCTGACGGTGTGTCGGCCGACGTGCACCACGGGGTCAAGCCCCAGCATCCGGGGATACATGCCCAGGCCGTCACCGCTTCATCACGCAACACGCTCACTGTGCGGTCCAGCAGCAGCACCGGGGTCGTCTCGCCGACACCGAAGGTCTACCTGGTCTTCTGGGGCTCGCAGTGGTCGTCCGACCCCGCGGGCGTGGCACCCGACCTGCAGAACCTCTTCAAGGGCCTGTACGGCAGCCAGGACACCTGGGGCACCATCCTCAACCAGTACTGCGAGGGGGTCGCCAAGGGGACGTCCAACTGCGGGACCAAAGGGACCCACGTGACCCACCCGGCCGCCTCCCCGCTCGCCGGCGTCTGGTTCGACAACGGCAGCGCAGCACCCGGCAGCGCCACCGCCGCGCAGATCGCCACTGAGGCGTCGCACGCCGCCGCGCACTTCGGGAACACCACCCAGGCTCCCAATCTCAACGCGCAGTACGTCGTCGTCTCCGCCACCGGTACGCAGCCCGACGGGTTCCCCAACAGCGGGTTCTGCGCCTGGCACGACAAGACGAGCAGTTCCTACGGCACGCTCGCCTACACCAACCTCCCCTACGTCCCCGACCTGGGCGCGGGTGCCTGCACCACTTTCACCGACGGACGCCTGCTCTCCGGCATCGAGTCGACGGAGACCCACGAGTACGCCGAGACGGTCACCGACTTCTGGCCGAGCATCGGTTGGAACGGCGGCAACGGTGAGATCGGCGACGAGTGCCAGAACCTCGACGCCTACGTGCCGCTGAGCACTGGCAGCTTCGACCTCCAGGGCCTGTGGTCCAACAGCGCCAACAAGTGCGCCACCCACGGCTGACGCCGATCCGACCGGACCGGGGCGCGCCCGCTCGTCCGTGCCGGACGGGCGGGCGTAGCCTGGTTAACGACCTGGGGAGCGATAGGGCTCGGGTCAGCGCACGCCGTCCGGCGCCTCCGCTTGCACGGCGCCGGGGCGCCCTTGTAGCGGAGCTACTGGGGCCCCGCGGCGCCAGCCGCTCGTGTCAGAGCGGCAACGCGGCAAGCGGAGGTGCCGGGCGGCGGGCGCCCGAGCCCTATCGCTCCCCAGGTCGTAAGTGGGGGACCGGCTCGGGAGGCAGTCATGACCCAGCACCACTCCTTCCATCTCGACCAGGCCGGGCACTCGATCACCGCGGACGTCCGCGTCGGGCACACCGCCGAGGTGGACCTCCTGGTCGACGGCAGGGAAGTCGGCTACCGCCATGAGCGCGGTGACGCGGCCATCACACTGTCCGGCGAACTGCCCGGAGACCCGTCGTATCCCTTCACGGTCCGGATCGACCACCCCCGGTACCGGGCCCGTGGCCTCGCCTGCACCCTGCTGATGGAGGGCCGCGAGATTCCGATGCCCGAGGGTGGCCTCGCCGAGCGGTGACGGCCGCCGGGTAATAGAAAGGAAGCGGGCCGGACGGTCCCGACCGGGACCCCGGCCCTGAAGAGCGGCCTGGACCCGGCACGCCCGGGGTCGGCCGCGTTCGCGGCTTCCTGCAAGGAGTTCACGGAATGTCCCAGCCGATGTCCCAGATGAAGGCTCTCGTCGCTGCCGACTACGGCCCGCTCGACCAGCTTGCCGTCACCACCGTGCCGAGACCCGTGCCAGGGCCGGGGGAGGTCCTGATCAAGGTGGAGGCGGCCGCGCTCAACCCCCTGGACCTCGGGCTGGTCACCGGTGCGATGAAGGAGGTCTTCCCAGTCGAGCACCCCTTGATCGTCGGCATGGACGCTGCCGGAACCGTTGCCGAAATCGGTGCGGGAGTCACCGGCTACGCGCAGGGGGACCCGGTCCTGGCCTTTGCCGGAACGGTCGGCTCCGTGGCCGAGTACACCCGGGTGGCCCTGGGACCGCACCTGGCCAGGCGCCCCCAGGGCCTCAGCGCGACGTCAGGGGCGGCCATCCCGGAGTCGGGCATGACCGCGACCTGCCTGCTGCGCGCCGTCGGACTCGCGCAGGGCGAGAACGTGCTGGTCATCGGAGCCACCGGCGGCATCGGCCTGTACATGGTGCAGCTCGCGAGACTGCTCGGCGCACGCGTGATCGCCACCGCCCCGGCCGAGGACGCCGAGTACGTCCGGGGACTGGGCGCGGCCGAGACGGTGGACTACCGGGCGGGTGACGTGGTCCAGGAGACCCTGCGGCTGGAACCCGGCGGAGTGGACGTGGTCGTCGACCTCATCAACCGCGGTGACGCCCTCGCGGACAGTGCCCGCGCCGCCCGTCCGGGAGGCCGGGTGGTCTCGCCGCTCTTCGGCCCGCCCGACCTCGGCCGCGGGGTCTCCGGCGTCTACATCGGCAGCTTTACCGCCGAACCGGGTGACCTGCAGAGCCTGGCGGATCGCGCCGCCTCGGGCGAGCTCAAGGTCGAGATCGGAGCGAGTTACCCGCTCGCCGACTCGGTCCAGGCCGTTTCCGACTTCGCGGGCAAGCATCTGCGGGGCAAGGTCGTCATCACCATCCCGTGAGGCGGCGGCGGGAGCGCGGCCGCTACCCGGCGGCCAGGCGTAGCAGCAACTCCTTGACCTCGGTCGCGGCGTAGTTCTCCCGTGCCTGGGAGCTGTCTGAGCAGATCAGCACCGGCCCCTCGTCGACCGTGCGCGGCAGCAGGCCGTGCGTGCCGCGCACGCAGGACGGGTCGAGCGGCACCACGCGCAGGGTTGTGCGCAGGCCGACCTTGCGGCGGGCGAGGGTGGCCGCGGCCCTCAGCATGACGAGGCGGTCGTCGGGGTCGAAGAAGAGTTCGGCGGGGTCGTAGCCCGGCTTGCGGTGGATCTCCACGCCACGTGCGAAGTCGGGCGCCCTGCGGTCGTCCAGCCAGTAGTAGTAGGTGAACCACGCGTCGGGCTCGGCCAGGGCGACCAGCTCGCCGCTGCGCTCGTGGCGCAGCCCCGCACGCGCCTGGCCGTCCGCGTCGAGGACAGAACCGACCCCGGGGACAGCCTCCAGCAATACACGGACCTCGGGCAGGTCGGCGGGGTCGGCGACGTAGACGTGCGCGATCTGGTGGTCCGCGACGGCGAAGGCCCGTGAGGTCCACGGGTCCAGGTACTCCATGCCCGCCTGGGTGTACACATGGAGCAGCCCGGCCTTGCGCAGCGCCCGGTTGACGTCGACCGGGCGGCGGGCGACGGTGATTCCGTACTCGGAGAGCGCGACGACGGTGGCGCCCTGCCGCTCGGCGGCCTCGAGCAGCGGCGCGAGCTCCGCGTCCACCTCGGCCGCGGCCCGCTCGGAGCGCGGGTCGTCGGGACCGAAGCGCTGCAGGGCGTAGTCCAGGTGCGGGACGTAGACCAGGGTCAGTTCCGGGCGCTCGTCCCTGAGCAGCCGCAGCGCGGCCTGGATGATCCAGCGGGACGAGGCGAGGCCGGCTGTCGGCCCCCAGTAGCTGAACAGTGGGAAGACGCCCAGCTCGGAGCTGAGCCGGTCGCGCAGCCCGGGCGGCCTGGTGTAGCAGTCGGGCGACTTGCGGCCGTCCGCGTGGTAGACCGGCCTCGGCGTGACGGTCCAGTCGACGTCCGCGCCCATCGCGTACCACCAGCAGACGTTGGCGACGCGGTAGGTGGGATGGACGCGCCTGGCCGCCTGCCAGATCTTCTCGCCGCCGACCAGGGCGTTGTGCTGGCGCCACAGCTGGATCTCGCCCACGTCGCGGAAGTACCAGCCGTTGCCGACGATGCCGTGCCCGCTCGGGGGCTCACCGGTGAGCAGCGTGGACTGAACCGTGCAGGTGACGGCCGGGAGGACGGTGCCGAGCGGGGCCGAGAAGCCCTGGTCGGCCAGGGCGGTCAGCCGCGGCATGGACTTCAGCAGCCGCGGGGTCAGCCCGACCACGTCCACGACCACCACCGGACGGGCCGCGTTCTGCCCGCCGCTCACCGGTCCACCGCCGTGAGTCCGAGCGCGGCCAGCCGGGCGGCGGCCCAGCGCAGCTCGGCGGCGATGCCAGCCGCGAGCGCGGCGTCGTCCACCGGGCGCAGGTCCTCCGGCAGGACCTGCCAGGTGTAGGTCTCCACCTCGACGTGGTCGGTTCGGGCGGTCGCGCCGCCGAGGAGTGCGAGCAAGGTGTCCTCCAGGACCGTGCGGGTGGCGGTGAGCGGGGGCGCCGGGTCGGCGTGCAGCGGGACGTGGAAGTGCACTCGCCACGGTCCGGCGGCCGGGAGCGCGCCCGGACCTGGCCCCAGGGCGAACGGGAGGTCGTCGGCGCGGGCGACGACTCCGTCCGGGCCCAGCTCGCGGGTCTGGTGCAGGAAGCGGGGTTCGGCGAAGGCGGCGAGCGCGTCGCGGACAGCGGGTGCGGCGGGGTCGGCGGCCTCGACCGCGCAACTCGCCTGGAGCTTGACCACGGAGAGGCCGAGCTGCTCGATCCGACGCAGCGCGGCGGCGGGCCCCTCGAAGGACACGGCGAGATGGCAGGCGTCCAGACAGATCCCGATCCGGTTCGGGTCCAGTGTGGTGAGGTGTCGGGCGAGGTCGGCGGTGTTGTCGACCACGCAGCCGGGCTCCGGCTCCAGGCCCAACCGGACGACTCGCCCGGAGTCCGCCTCGACGGCAGCCAAGCGCGTTGCGAGGACGTCCAGTTGGCGCAGGGCCCGGTCCCGGGCCCGGGGCGCCCATCCTTCCGGGCGGCCCAGCGGCAGGGTCGAGACGCTGCCGCGTGCCGCGTCCTGGGGCATCAACTGGGCCAGCAGGTCGGCGAGGTCGAGGGTGTAGTCGAGCCGTGCCGGCTCCGACCAGTCGGGCCGGTACACGCCGTGCTTGACGGACGCGTCGTGGAAGCCGCTGTAGGGGAAGCCGTTGAGGGTGACCACCTCCAGCTCTCTGGCGGCGAGCTCCTTGCGGAGCCGGTCGACCAGGGCGGGTTCCTCGCGCAGCGCCCGGGCCACCGGGGCGGCGAGCCACAGGCCCAGGGACAGCCGGTTCCAGCCCAAGACTGAGCGAACCGGCAGCGCGAAGCGGTCGAGCTGGTCGAGGACACCCGGCAGGTCCTGCGCGGGATGGACGTTGGTGCAGTACGCGAGGTGGACGGCCGTACCGTCAGAGTGCAGGAAGCGCATCTCAGTCAGCTCGCGCGCTCGCCGCGCAGGACCGAGTTCCGGCCCGAGTTCCGCCCGGCGTCGAGCGACGGGTCGAGTGGCGGACCCAGGGTCAGGTCGGCGGACAGGTCGAGGCGGCCGCTGCGGGCGAGGAACTCCAGCGGGTTGCGCCACAGGACCTGGTCCACCTGGTCGTCGTCGAACCCGGCGGCGAGCATCGCCTCTCCCGTCGCACGGGTCAGTAACGGGTCGCTGCGGCCCCAGTCGGCGGCCGAGTTGACCAGGATCCGGTCCGTTCCGAACTCGGTCAGCAGCCGGACCATCCGCTCCGGGTCCATCTTGGTCTCGGGGTAGATGGAGAAGCCCATCCAGCAGCCCGAGTCCGCGACCTGCCGGATCGTCACCTCGTTGAGGTGGTCGATCAGGACGTCCTCGGGCGCGAGTCCGGCCTCCTTGACCACGTCCAGGGTGCGGGTGGTGCCGGCTGCCTTGTCCCGGTGGGGGGTGTGCACCAGGACGGGGAGCCGCTGCGCCAGAGCCAGTTCCAGTTGCCGCGCCAGCACCTCGTCCTCGGCGGGGGTCATCGAGTCGTAGCCGACCTCGCCGACCGCCAGCACCGAGTCCTTCGCCAGGTAGCGCGGCAGGACGTCGAGGACTCCGCGGCAGCGCGGGTCGTTCGCCTCCTTGGGGTTGAGCGCCAGCGCGCAGTAGTGGTGGATGCCGAACTGGGCGGCCCGGTAGGGCTCCCAGCCGAGCAGCGAGTCGAAGTAGTCGGTGAAGCTGGCCGTCGAGGTACGCGGCTGCCCCAGCCAGAAGGAGGGTTCGAGTACCACTCGCACCCCCGCGCGGTGCATGGTTTCGTAGTCGTCGGTGGTGCGGGACGTCATGTGGATGTGCGGATCGACGATGCGCACGTCAGACCTCCAAGATGTCCAAGGGATGGGTGCCGAGAGAGTCCAGCAGCCGCTGTGCGTCCACCGGCACCGGGCGGGACGCGGCCGTGCGCTCCTCGGCATAGGAGGCCACCATCCGTCCCAGCTCGGCGTCCTGACGCTGCGACAGGCCGTGCACCGAGCTCAGCGGGATGTCCAGGAACAGGCACTTCAGGACGGCGTGCCGGTAGGAGTCCTGGTCCAACCAGTGCGCGCCGTAGCGGCCGAGGGCGGCTGCGACCAGGCGGCGGTCGTTGGTCCGCAGGGCATCGTGGACCAGCGGCAGCAGCGTGCCGCCCGCGTCGAGCAGCGGCAGCGCCAGCAGGACGGCGCGCCGTTCGGCGGCGTCCCCGTGCTGGTACAGCCAGGTCGCGGTCCGGGCCCGGCCGGTGGTCAGCGACCGCAGCAGCAGTGCCCGCACGGCGTCCTGGATCAGCCGTCCGTCCGCGTCGTCGGAGGGCCGAAGGGGGCCCCGGCCGGTCTCGCGGGCGGCGGCGGGAAACAGGTCGAGGATCGCTGACGGGTCGTCGGCGAGGGTGGTCCGCGCGCGCCGCAGCCAGGCCGTGCCGCGGCTGTCCAACGCCTCCAGCACGGCGGCCTCCAGCACGGCGGCCTGCTGCTCCGCGGCATCCAGCTCCGCGGCCTGCTGCTCCGAGACGGCGGTGGGGTCGGCGGCCGGGTCCGTCTCCGCGGTGTGTGGACTGGGCGCCGCGCCCGCCACCGACGACCAGGCGGCCTCCAGAAACCGCAGCGACCGCCGCGCCACCGTCGGCGCCGCGTGCGAGTGGCGTGGCAGCTCCACACTCACCAGCCCCGCGTAGCCGACCTCGGCGAGCGCGGCCAGTGCCGGGGGAAACTCGACCTCGCCGGTGCCGAACTCCAGGTGCTCGTGCACCCCCCTGCGCATGTCCTCGATCTGGACGTGCACCAGCCGGTGCCCGGCTCTGCGCACGCAGTCCGCCACCGACTCGTCCTCCACACACAGGCAGTGCCCCAGGTCCAGGGTCAGGCCGAAGCCGTCCGGATCGCCGAGCGAGGCGGCCAACCGCTCGTACCCGGCCAGGTCCGCGACGAACATGCCCGGTTCGGGCTCGAAGCCCAGCCGCACTCCGGCTGCCCGGGCCGCGTCCAGCAGTTGTGCGCAGCCCGCGCGCAGCCGCTCGAAGGCGGCCTCCGCCGCTGCCCCCGGTTCGGGCAGCGCCGTGCCGCTCCACAGCGACACCACCTCCGAGCCCAGCTCCGGCGCCATCCGTATGGCGCGCAGCAGCAGGTCGAGTCTTGGTCCGGGATCCGGGCTGAGCAGGGTCGGCTGGTGCTTGGCCACCGGGTCGAGCAGGTAGCGGGCGCCGGTCTCGACGACGACGGCGAGGCCGAGTTGCTCCAGCCGCCGCCGGACCGCGCGCAGACGCTCGGGCAAGTCGCGGGCGTAGGGGTCGAGATGATGGTGGTCCAGGGTCAGCGAGACGCCCTGGTAGCCCAGATCGGCCAGGACCCCGAGTGCGTCGGAGAGGCGGTGGTCGGCGAAACCGTTGGTTCCGTAGGCGAAGCGCAGCGGACGCATGGGCTTGGGAGGACCGGCAGGACTCGGCGGACTCAGCGGACTCACGTGACGGATGCCTTTCGCCCCAGCCACCGCGCGAGCGGCAGCAGCGTGATGACTGCTCCGGACAGCAGCGCGGCAGTGCGTCCCCGGCGCGAGGACGCTGCGGCGAGCAGCGCCTGCAGCGGGATCAGGGAGTGGATGGCCGCGCCGGTCGCCGCGCGCAGCTTCGGGCCGTCGGGGGCGCGCAGGGCGGCGAGCTGCGGCGGCACTGCGGTGGCCGCGTAGAGCGCGGCGGGAGCGGCCCGCCACCGGACGGACGCCCGATCGTCGTCCGCGCCGCTTCGGATCAGGAAGCCCAGGGCGAGGACTGCTCCGGTCCCGGCCAAGGCACCTGCCGGGACGACCCGAGTGCCCCCGCCCACCTCACCGGAGCTGAGCCGCATCACCACCAGGGTGTGCGCGCCGACCGTGAGAGCGGCCGGCAGCGCCGCTCGCATCCGCCCGCTGCCCGCGCCGAGCAGCACGTCCAGGGTGCGGCAGGCCGCCATCAGCGGTCCGGCGAGGGGCGTCGACTTCCCCCACAGGTCGTAGCTCCACACCGCTGCGGCGAGCGGGGCGGCGACGGCCAGCGCCCGTGTGCCGCCGCACGCCGCGGCCAGGCCCAGGCCCGCCGCGCTCAGCGACACGGCCAGTGCCAGGGCCTGACGTTCGGTCACTCGACCCGAAGGTAATGGACGTTCAGGTCGCTGCTGCCGGTCGAGGTCCCGGTCGGCGTAGTCGTTGAGCGCCATCCCGGACCAGTAGAGCAGCGCCGACGAGCCGGCCAGTCCGGCGGTGGCGGCGGCTCCGAAGGGGAAACCGGCCGCCGCCGCGCCGACCACGCAGTCGCCGGGCACGGTGAGCGCTGCGGGCGCCCTGACCAGGTCGAGCAGGTCCGCGGTGCGGGGCAGGGCCTTCACCGGGGCCGCCCCAGCGACCCGGCGAAGGCGCGCAGTAACTCGTACTGGGGGAGCAGCCGGTGCTCGTCCGTGCCCAGCGGCTCCTTGAAGAAGAAGGCCAGTTCCGGCAGCGGGCCTGACCGTCCGGCCGCGTGGGCTGCGGCTGTGAGCCGGGCCAGGTCGAGCACCAGTGGGGCGGCCAGCGCGGAGTCGCAGCCCGCCCAGGTGAAGGACATCGTCATCCGGACACCGAGGAAGCCCTCGAAGGAGATGTGGTCCCAGGCGGTCTTCCAGTCGCCCAGTTCCGGCACGTTGTCGATGTGCACCGCGCCCTCGACCGGACCGGACAGCATCGCCTCCAGCCCGCGCTGCTTGGACTGCATCTTGCTGGCGGCCGCTTCCGGGGAGGCCAGCGTGGCGCCGTCGCCGCCGCCGAGCAGGTTCACCCCGGACCACGAGCGCACCTTCAGGGCCCTCGTCGAGAACAGCGGAGCCAGCACCGACTTCACCAGGGTCTCGCCCGTCTTGCCGTCGTATCCCGCGTAGGGAACGCCGCAGCTCAGCGCGAGTTCGGCGAGGGCCGGCAGCCGGACCCCGGTCGAGGGCGTGAATCCGACGTGGGAGCTTCCGGACCGGATCGCGGCGTGCGCGTAGAGGGCGCTGGGCGGGAGGACGGGGTCGGGCCCGTCCAGCGCCGGCGCCAGGGCCTCGGCGGAGTGGTGGGCCGGGTGCGGGGCCGCCGGCGGTTCGGTGGAGGAGACGTCGACCACCACGACCCGCGACAGCCGGTGCCGGGCGCGGAAGTCGCGGATGTCCGTGCACAGTCTGGCCGACTCCTCGGCCTGCGGCCCGGGGACGCCGTTCGGGACGCCGGGTCTGATCTCGGCGTCCGCCGCGTCGAGTTCGCCGCGGACCATCGCGGGCAGGCCGGTCGGCAGGACGCCGCCCTGGGCCAGCTGCTCCGCGCGCTTGAGCAGCGGGGTGGTCGCGACGTCATGGCCGCCGAAGACCAGTCCGGCCAGCGGCGGGAGCGCGTCCTGCGGGAAGCCGGGCAGCTCGGTGACCAGCCCGGTCTGCCCGGCCAGTCCCGCGTTGACCGCTGCCGCGCCGGCGATCGCCGTGGTCGCCACCGATCCTCTGGCCCCGACGAACCACACCCCCACCCGCTCGGTCTCCGCGCGGATTCCGTCGACGTCCAAGGAGTCCTCTTCCCGATCCGATCGTGGTCACGTGGTGCGCCGCGGAGGGGTGGTTGCCGTGTGCCTGGGGCGATGAGGGCGACGGTTGAGGGCTCGTCAGTTCCGCGAACAAGCTAGTGAGCCGTGGGGTCGCCGGACAAGGGGGTCAGCGGCATTTGACCGGAAAGCATGTCTTTCCGCCGCGGACCCCCTCGCCCGGCATTCACGATCTGGGAACTAGCTCGCTCCGGCTCAGCCGATCTTCACCAGCTGCCAGAGCTGGTTCGTGCCGCCGTTGGCCGGCCACTGGATCACCGAGGCGCCGACGGTGAGCGACGCGCCGTTGACGTCCACGAGTTGTGCGTCCGAGCGGGACTCCAGCGTGTACCGTCCCGATCCGGCCGGAACCACCAGCCACTGCTGGTTGGCGCCCCCGTTGCCGGTCCACAGGTCCAGTTGCGTTCCCGGCACCGTGCTCAGCTTGGGCACGTCCAGCACCTTGCCGCTGGCGACACCGGTCACGGTGTAGTAGCCGTTACCGGTGGATGTCAGCCGCCACTGCTGGTTGGCGCCGCCGTTGGACGTCCACTGGATGATCGGCGTGCCGTCGGCGGTCCCGTTGCCGGAGGCGTCGAGTACCTGGCTGCTGTTGGCGTTGACGAGCCGGTAGACACCGTCGAGTGCGGCCGTCGTGCCGGGGGTGATGCTCAGGTTGCTGAACTGGGCGCCGTAGTAACCCGCAGTCCCGAGCGCGACCTGCCCTGCGGCGTAGCTGCCGTCGGTCACCGTGCCGAGGGTCGCCCCGTCCAGCTTCGCGGTGATGGTGCTGCCCTGGAAGGACAGCGCGAGGTTGTGCCAGGTGTTGGTGCCGAGCCGGGTGGTCGTGCCGCTCGCCAGAGTGGTGAAGTTCCAGCTGGTGTCGGTCTTCAGCAGCGACCAGGCGCCGGTGTCGCTGACCCGCAGGTGGTACGCGTTCAGGCCGTTGTTGTTGCGGCCCTGGGTGCCGACCCGGCCGAGCACCTCGACCGAGCCCGGCTGCTCCAGCAGCACGTCCGAGCTGACGGTGTAGTCGGCCCAGCTCAGGTCGCCCATCATGGTGTAGGGCTGGTCGGCGGACTCGTTGGTCCAGCGGATCGGGGTCTGCGCCGCCTGCTGGCGCAGGCACCGTCCGGAGCGGCCGCCGCCGCACGCCTCGGTCTCGAACGCCCCGTTCATCGCCGCGAAGTAGCGTGCCTCCTGGCCGGTTGCCGTGCCTGCCAGGCTGTCCGTGTAGGGGAGTTGGAGTACGCCGCGCTGCGGGCCGGCCACCGCACCGGAGTTCTGCCCGGTCGTGGTGGTCACGGTGTAGATGTGGCCGGGCTGCAGGGTGAGTTGGTAGGTCCCCGCGGTCGCGGTGAGGTCGGCGCCGGGAACCAGGTGCGCGGTCGCGGTGTTGCTGGAGAAGTCGGTGGACCAGACGTGCAGCGCGCCGGCCGGGAGCCCGCCGGTCACCTGGAGGCTGACGGTCTGTGCGGCGGTGGCGTCCATGGTCTCGAAGACGGTGCTCCAGGCCGCCTTACCCGGGGCGGCGTAGCTGACGTAGCTGCCGTTGGACCGGTTGCCGCCGAGGTAGCCGGAGGACGGGTCGAGGTACTTCCAACCCGGTGCGGTGAACTGGGTGGTCTGCGCGGTCGCCCACAGGCTGCGTCCGACGGTGTAGGCGCCGGACCAGGGCTGGTTGGCGGTCACCAGGCCCATCGTGTTGAACCCGAGGTTCTGGTACAGCGCGGCCACCAGGGGCCAGTTGATGAAGGCGGTCAGCTTGGCGTCGAGGTAGCCGCGGTTGATGGCGCGGGCCATCGGCGGGGCCCCGGTCTCGGCGTCCTCGGAGCCGTTCTCGCTCGCCCACAGCTGTTTGCCGGTGGCGAGTGCGTCGGAGGTGGTGCCGCAACTCGTCATGGCGGACATGTAGCTGCAGGGGTAGTGCACGCCGATGATGTCGACGGCCGAGTTGAGGGCGCTGTCGCTGCGCATCGCGGTGGCGATGGACCAGTTGTCGTCGGCGCCGACCACCTTGGTGCTGCCGAAGCCCTTGGCGGCCAGGGTGGAGTGCAGGTTCTCGTACCAGGCGGCGTTGTAGCTGCGCTCGTTCCAGCCGCCGAGGTAGTCGATGGTCAGGCCGTGCTGCTGCGCGCAGCCGAGCCAGGAGACCAGGTAGTCCACCATGTCCTGGGACCAGAAGTTGCCGTTGCCGACCCAGCCCGGTGCGCCCCACGAGAGTGCGTACAGCTTGATGCCGGGGTTGCGTGCCTTGGCCTGCTCCATCAGCCACCACTCGTAGCCGTTGGAGCAGTTCACCGTGCCCCGGGTGTGCTCGATGCTCGACTCGGCGCCGTCGGTGGAGTTGGTGTCGCCGCCGATCTCGACCTTGAGGATCTGCAGGGCCGCGCCGTAGTCGGGCTTGAACAGGTAGTCGAGGACCTGGGAGCGCTGGGGCTCGGGGTAGTCGAGCAGCAGGCGGGAGTTGCCGCCGCCGCCGCTGATGGCGCCGATCCCGTCGAAGGTCCGGCCGGTGCCGGAGCCGTCGACGGTGATCGCGGTGGTGACAGCGGCGGCGGCTGCCGGGAGGGCCCGCGCGGGCACGGTGCCCGTGACGAGGGCGAGGAAGAGCCCGAGGACGGCCAGGACGGCTCCGCCTCGGGCCCGGGAGGTGCTGGTTGCGGTGTGCCTTGCGATGCGTGGCGTGCTGCGCAGCGGTGTTCGCATGGTGGCGCGGCCCTCCGGTGGCTTCGCCGTTCCGGCGGGGGTGCACGCCGAAGCGGTCGTGTGTGGTGGATTACGTGTGGCGCTCTCCTTGAAACAAACTGAAGCGACCAAAAGTGAACGCTAGGAGGAGGACATGACAGGGTCAATAGGCGTGCAGTGACTGGTCTCTGGTGCTGTGTCAGGGATTTGCTGCGCCCGAGGTTGCTGTGCCGGCGGCCTGCTGTGTCAGACGTTGCGCCGGTACTCGCCGCCGACCTCGAAGAACGCCTCGGTGACCTGCTGCAGGGAGCAGACCCTGGCGGCCTCCATCAGCACGGCGAAGACGTTGCGCCCGCCGGTCGCGGCGTCCTTGAGCGCGTCCAGTGCCGCGTGCGCCTCGTCGCGGTGGCGAGCCTGGAAGTCCTGGACGTTCCGCAGCTGGGACTGCTTCTCCTGCTCGGTGGCGCGGGCCAGTTCGACGACCGCCTGCTCCTGGTCACCGTCGGCGTTCGGCTTCAGGAAGGTGTTGACGCCGATGATGGGCAGGGTGCCGTCGTGCTTGCGCTGCTCGTACAGCATGGACTCGTCCTGGATACGGCCGCGCTGGTAGCCGGTCTCCATCGCGCCGAGCACGCCGCCGCGCTCGCTGATCCGCTCGAACTCGCGCAGCACCGCCTCCTCGACCAGGTCGGTGAGCTCGTCGATGACGAACGAGCCCTGCAGCGGGTTCTCGTTCATCGCGAGGCCCCACTCGCGGTTGATGATCAGCTGGATGGCCAGGGCGCGGCGGACGGAGTCCTCGGTGGGGGTGGTGACCGCCTCGTCGTAGGCGTTGGTGTGCAGGCTGTTGCAGTTGTCGTAGATCGCGATCATGGCCTGCAGGGTGGTGCGGATGTCGTTGAAGTCCATCTCCTGGGCGTGCAGCGAGCGCCCGGAGGTCTGCACGTGGTACTTCAGCTTCTGGCTGCGCTCGTCGGCGCCGTAGCGCTCCCGCATCGCCACCGCCCAGATCCGGCGGGCGACCCGGCCGAGGACGGAGTACTCGGGGTCCATTCCGTTGGAGAAGAAGAAGGACAGGTTCGGCGCGAAGTCGTCGACGTCCATCCCGCGGGCGAGGTAGGACTCGACGTAGGTGAAGCCGTTGGCGAGGGTGAAGGCCAGCTGGCTGATCGGGTTCGCCCCGGCCTCGGCGATGTGGTAGCCGGAGATGGAGACCGAGTAGAAGTTGCGGACCTGGTTCTCGATGAACCACTCCTGGATGTCGGCCATCATCCGCAGGCTGAACTCGGTGGAGAACAGGCAGGTGTTCTGGCCCTGGTCCTCCTTCAGGATGTCGGCCTGGACCGTGCCCCGGACGGTGGCCAGCGCCGTCGCCCGGATCTGCCGGGCCTCCTCCGGTGTGGCCGCCCGGCCGTGCTCGGCCGCGTGGGCGTCGAGCCGCTGGTCGATCACCGTGTTGAGGAAGAAGGCCAGAATGGTCGGTGCGGGACCGTTGATCGTCATCGACACGGAGGTGGTCGGCGAGACCAGGTCGAAGCCGTCGAAGAGCGCCTTCATGTCGTCCAGCGTGGAGACCGACACACCCGAGGTGCCGACCTTGCCGTAGATGTCGGGGCGCGGGTCCGGGTCACGGCCGTAGAGCGTCACCGAGTCGAAGGCGGTGGAGAGCCGGGTGGCCTCGCTGTCCTTGGACAGGTAGTGGAACCGGCGGTTGGTGCGCTGCGGGTCGCCCTCGCCGGCGAACATCCGGGCGGGGTCCTCGCCGTCGCGCTTGAACGGGAAGACGCCCGCGGTGAACGGGAACCGGCCGGGAAGGTTCTCCGAGCGCAGGAACCGCAGCAGGTCGCCGTGGTCGGTGAAGCGCGGCAGGGCCACCCGGGGGACCCGGGTGCCCGACAGAGACTCGCGCACCAGCGGGGTGCGCAGTTCGCGGTCCCGCACGGTGACGACGAGTTCGTCACCGGAGTAGGACCGCGCGGTGGCCGGCCACTCCCGCAGGCTCCGGCGGGCTTCGGGCGCGAGGCGGGTCTCCGCGTCGTCCAGCAGCGTGTCGATGTCGGCGGTTCCGGCTCCGCGGGCAAGCAGCTCGTCCCTGACCGCGGCCAGGCGCTGGGCCCGGCGGGCCTGTTCTGCGAGCGTCGCCGTCTCGGCGTGGTAGTCGCGGACCGTGCCGGCGATCTCGGCGAGGTAGCGGACCCGGGCCGGCGGCACGATCTGGGCGGCGCCGCTGGACCGGCGTACGGACACGGGAGCGAGCAGCCCGGCGTCGGCCGGCAGTCCGCGCTCGGCGAGCAGTCCGCGCAGGTGCTGGTAGAGGGCGGTGACGCCGTCGTCGTTGAAGGTCGCGGCGCTGGTCCCGAAGACCGGCATCTCCTCCGGGCGGGAGCCGAACGCCTCCCGGTTGCGCACCAGTTGGCGGCTGACGTCGCGCATGGCGTCCTCGGCGCCGCGCCGCTCGAACTTGTTCACGGCCACCACGTCCGCGAAGTCGAGCATGTCGATCTTCTCGAGCTGGGAGGCGGCGCCGAACTCCGGGGTCATCACATACAGCGAGACGTCCACGAAGGGGACGATGGCGGCGTCGCCCTGCCCGATGCCGGGGGTCTCCACGATCACCAGGTCGTAGCCGGCGGCCTTGCAGGCGGCGATGGCATCGGCGAGCCCCTCGGGCAGTTCGTGCCCGCCCCGGGTGGCCAGGGAGCGGAAGAACACCCGGTCGCCGTCCAGGCAGTTCATCCGGATCCGGTCGCCGAGCAGGGCGCCGCCGCCGCGCCGCCGGGTGGGGTCGACAGCCAGCACGGCGACCCGGAACTTGTCCTGCTGGTCGCTGCGCAGCCGCCGCACCAGCTCGTCGGTGACGGACGACTTGCCGGAGCCGCCGGTGCCGGTGATGCCGAGTACGGGAACCGAGCGCGCGGCCGCGGCCTGGCGCAGCAGTTCCAGGTCCCGGGCCGGCACGGCGGCGGCCTCCAGCCCGCTGATGAGCCGGGCCAGGGCGGGCCGACGTCCGGCGAGGACGTCCGCGACCTCGGCGGGGGCGTCCTCCCACAGCGGGACGTCGCACTCCCGCACCAGAGTGTTGATCATGCCGGTGAGTCCCAGCCGCTGCCCGTCCTGCGGAGAGAAGATCCGCACCCCGGCCCGGGCGAGCCGCTGCCGCTCCTCGGGCACGATCACGCCCCCGCCGCCGCCGTAGACCTTCACATGTCCGGCACCGCGCTCGGCCAGCAGTTGCACCAGGTACTCGAAGTACTCGACGTGGCCGCCCTGGTAGGAGCTGACGGCCACACCCTGGACGTCCTCCTCGACCGCGGCGTCCACGACCTCGCTCACCGAGCGGTTGTGGCCGAGGTGCACCACCTCCGCGCCCTGGGCCTGGAGGATCCGGCGCATGATGTTGATCGAAGCGTCGTGCCCGTCGAAGAGGCTCGACGCGGTGACGAAGCGGATCGGGTTCTGCGCGCGGTAGAGCGGAGCGGCGGCGATGGCAGCGGACATGGTGGTGTCCTCCTGGAGTGCGGGCGGCGGGGGTGGTGCCGTCCACAGTGATTTAGTTGGACGTCCTAGTAAATGGACGACGCCAGAGTACACGACGCCGGTACGGTCGGGTCAGGTCCGGTCCGGCCCGGACTCGTCAGGTACGGGTCCGGTCAGGGCGTTCCGGGTCGCCGGTCGCCGGGCCAGTCCAGCAGCAGCTGCTGGGCGCGGGGCAGCTTGGCGGCGACCAGGTCGTAGGAGTCCTCGATCATCTCGCGCACGAGGGCGTCGGGCAGCGAGCCGTCCAGCAGGACCGTGTTCCAGTGGCGCTTGTTGAGGTGCCAGCCGCCGGTGATCGCCGGGTGCGCGGCGCGCAGCCGCAGCGCGAGCTCGGGTTCGCACTTCAGGCTCACGGTCAGCGGCCGGGCGTCCAGCGCGCTGATCGCGAAGATCTTGCCGCCTACCTTGAACACCGAGGTCTCCGGGTTGAAGGGGAAGGTCTCGAGGCTTCCGTTGAGCGCCAGGCAGGCGGTTGCGAGTTGTTGGGGCGTCATGGGGCCAGTCTGCCGTGCCGTCCGTGCCGGTCAGCCCCGGTACTCCTCCAGAAGGCGGAGCCAGATCTCGCTGATGGTGGGGTAGGAGGGCACGGCGTGCCAGAGGCGCTCGATCGGGACCTGCGCGGCGATGGCGATGGTGGCGGAGTGCAGCAGCTCGCTCACCGCGGCCCCGACGAGGGTGGCGCCGACGAGGTGGCCCCGGTCGAGGTCGACGACGATCCGGGCATGGCCCCGGTAGCCGTCGGCATAGAGTCCGGCACCGGCGACGCTGCCGAGGTCGTAGTCCACCACGCGGGTGCGCAGTCCGGCGCCTTCGGCCTGGGCGGCGGTGAGGCCGACGGCGGCCACCTCCGGGTCGGTGAAGACCACCTGCGGCACGGTGGCGTTGTCGGCGGTGGCGCTGTGGGCACCCCAGGGTGCGCTGTCCACCGGCCGTCCGGCGGCGCGGGCGCCGATGGCCGCCCCGGCGATCCGGGCCTGGTACTTGCCCTGATGGGTGAGCAGGGCGCGGTGGTTGACATCGCCCACGGCGTACAGCCAGCCGTCGCCGAGGGCGGTGACGCGCAGGCTGTCGTCGACCTCCAGCCAGGAGCCGGGGCGCAGCCCTACGGTGTCCAGGCCGAGGTCGTCGGTGTGCGGCACCCGGCCGGTGGCGAAGAGCACCTCGTCGGCCTCCAGGGTTGCGCCGCCCTGCAGTTGGAGAGTGACCGGCCCGGCGGGATCGGGACGGTCGAGTGCGGTGACCGGCGTGTCGGTGCGCACGTCCACGCCCGCCTCGGCGAGTCCGGCGGCGACCAGTTCTCCCGCGAAGGGCTCAAGGTTCGGCAGCAGACGCGGTCCGCGCACCAGCAGGGTGACCTCCGAGCCGAGTGCCTGCCAGGCGGTGGCCATCTCCACGCCGACCACGCCGCCACCGACGACGGCCAGGCGGGGCGGCGCGGCGGAGGCGGAGGTGGCGTCGCGGCTGATCCATGGGCGGGCCCGGTCGATGCCGGGTATGTGAGGAAGCATGGCCCGGCTGCCGGTGGAGACGACCACCGCATGACGTGCCGTCAGCAGGACGCTGCCGCCCTCGGGTTGCTCGACACGGACGCGGCGGGGGCCGTCCAGCCGTCCATGGCCGCGCACCAGGTCGGCGCCGATGCCCTTGAGCCAGCCGACCTGGCCGTCGTCGTGCCAGTGCGAGGCGAAGGCGTCGCGCCGGGCGAGCACGGCGGCCACGTCGAGGGAGCCGGTCACCGCCTGGCGGGCGCCGGCCAGGCGACGTGCGTCGGCCAGGGCGATGGCAGGCCGCAGCAGCGCCTTGCTGGGCATGCAGGCCCAGTACGAACACTCACCGCCGACCAGCTCGTTCTCGACCACGGCGACCGTCAGCCCGGCGGCGCGGACCCGGTCGGCGACGTTCTCCCCGACCGGCCCGGCGCCGACGACGACCACGTCGTAGCTGCGGGCCCCGGCACTCGTCTCGGCTGCCGAAGGGTCCTGGGCTGGCTTCGTCACTGTTCCCTGTCCTCTCGTCGACTGCTTGGACTCTGCCACGGATGTCAGCCCGGCGGATGCCTATCGGGGTGGTGCCTGTCGGGGTGCTGCGGTGGAACCGGAGGAGTCGTCAGACCGCTGCGCACCGCGAGGCCGCCCGCAGCGGTGGCTGCCGCGATGGTGATGAGCGCTCCGAGCATCAGCGCGGCGGGCTCACCCGCTTTGAGCAGGTGCAGCTGCGACCCGAGGGTTGCCGCGGCCACCGGCACGCCCAGCTGCGCGGCGCCCAGCGCGCCGAGGGAGACGGGCTGGCCGGTGGCGCGCATGGCGGCGTGCACGGCGAGAGCGCCCAGCCCGAGCAGCAGCCCGACCAGGAGGTAGGAGGGGTGGCGGCCCAGTTCGCGCAGGTCCAGCGATGCGCCCAGCCACAGGAAGAACAGCGGGCCGAAAAACCCCTCGGTCAGCGCGAACAACTGCTTCGCCAGCCGTCGTGGCTCGCCGATGCCCGCGACCACGAGACCGAAGGAGAACCCGGCCAGCATGATGGACACGTGCGTGCGTACGGCGAGCGCGGCCAGGGCGAACACGATCGTCAGGCTGATCCGCAGCTCCAGGGCGAACCCGCGCCGCTCGGACAGGCGGTGCATCCGGCGCCGGAGGCCGGCCCGCTCCACCCGGCGCAGGACCAGGAAGAGCACGGCCGCACAGCCGATGACCGCGAGCGCGCCGAGCGCCGCGCGGGCGGCATGGCCGGGGTCGATCACCAGCGGCAGGGCGACGATGCACGCGGTGTCCGCGACCGCGACCTGGGGCAGCAGTTGCAGTACCTGCGGACCGCCGAGGGACAGCGAGTCGACGATCGGCAGCACCAGCGCGGCCGAGGAGGACGCCATCAGCACCGCGTACAGGGCGGTGTGGCCGGTGCCGAAGGCCCTGGCGACCGCCAGTGCGGGCAGGACCGCCAGCGCGCCCACGGCGACCGCGCGCAGCGCCCCGGTCCGCAGTCCCGCGCGCAGGCTCGCGTCGCGCACCGGGACGTGGGCGCCGGCGACGAACATGATCAGCGCGAACCCGATGTCGGCGAGGAAGGTGAAGGTCTGGTTGCCCGCGTGCAGGAAGCCGATGGCGGTCGGGCCGAGCAGCACCCCGGCGACCAGCTCCCCCAGCAGCAGCGGCAGGTGCCAGCGCCGCGGTAGCGCCAGGAGCGGCCCGAGCAGCGCCGCCAGCGAGATCACGGCCAGGGTCGCGAAGCTCATGAGCACCCACCTCCCTGCGAGTCGGCGATGCGCTGCCGAAGTGGGCGGCGGCGGAGGGCTTCGAGAGCTTCATCGAGAAGTCGACTCAGCGGGTAGGACAGCTCGGCCTCGAACGTGGCGGCCGCGGCGGTCGTGGCCGCCCACTCCGTCTCCAGCTTCGGCAGCAGCGACTCGGCCAGGGGCGTCAGCCGGACTATCCGCTGCCGGGCGTCGCTGCCGGGGGTGAGCGTGACCAGGCCCTGCTTGGCCATCTGGGCCACCGTCTGGCTCGCGGCGGAGTGGGTCACGCCGACCGCTTCGGCCAGGTCACGGATGGGCCCGGGGCCAGTCGCGGCGAGGATCCGGACCAGGGGGGTGAAGCGCGGCCGGAACCCGTCCAGGCCCAGGTCGGTGTAGCCGGCCGCGACATCGGCGTCCAGAAGGTCGAGCAGGTGCTGCAGCCGGGTCCCGAGCAGCCCGGGACCGGGAGTGGCGCCGGAATCGGGAGGACTCATGGCGCTAATGTAACAGCGCTGTTGAATCGTTGCAGGACGAGTCCGTCCGGTACGGACTGACGCCTGGTCAGCCCTCGGCCGCAGGCCTGGCCCGGTCCGCAGCGGCGCGCAGCGCGGCCAGGACCGGGCGGATCAGCGGGTGCTGCTCCGCTCCCCGCCGGACCGCGGCGAACACCCGGCGCGTCGCCGGGTCCCCGGCCACCGGCAGGATCACCACGTCCGGCAGGTCCACCCCGCGCAGCGCCGAACGGGGCACCAGGGCCACGCCCGCCCCGGCCCCGGCCAGCGCGGCGACCGCCCTGAAGTCGTCGGAGGAGTGCGCCAGCCTCGGCTGGAACCCGGCGAACTCGCACGCCAGCACGACCACGTCATGGCAGGGGTTGCCCGGGTAGGGACCGATCCAGGGCTCGTCGGCGAGGTCGGCGACAGCCACCCGCTCACCCCCGGCCAGCCGGTGGCCCCGAGGCAGCACGGCGTCGAACGGCTCGGCGTAGAGGGGGACCCGGGCCAGCCGCTGGTCGTCCTCGCGCGGCGCGCCCCGGTACTCGACGGCGACCGCCAGGTCCGCGTGCCCGTCGAGCACCATCATCAGGCTCGCGTCGCCCTCGGCGTCCCGGACCCGCATCCGGATACCCGGTGCGGTCCGCGCCAGGTCCGCCATCGCGGGGGCGACCACGGTGGCGATCCCGGTCGCGAAGGAGACCACGGTCACGTCGCCCGACTCGCCGGCGCCGTACGCGGCGAGCTCGGCCTCGGCCCGCTCCAGCTGGGCCATGACCACATTGCTGTGGTTCACCAGGATCTCGCCCGCCGCCGTCAGCCGGACCCCGCGCCCGTCGCGTACCAGCAGTTGCTGGCCCACCTCGTTCTCCAGCGCGGCCAGCTGCTGGGACACGGCGGAGGGCGTCAGATACAGCGCGGCGGCCGCGGCGGTCACCGTCCGGTGGTCCGCCACGGCCCGCAGCGTGCGCAGTCGCCGGGCATCGATCACCCGGTCATCCTGCCAGGGCGGCCCTCGCGGCGACGAATGCGGCGACGGCGCGCTCCACGTCCTCGGCCGAGTGGCCGGCCGACAGCTGCACCCGGATCCGGGCCTTGCCGTGCGGCACGACCGGGTAGGAGAAGCCGACGGCGTAGACGCCGTGGTCGAGCAGCAGCTCGGCGATCCGACCCGCCTGCTCGGCGTCGCCGATCATGACGGGGGCGATCGGGTGGTCGCCGGGCAGGATCTCGAAGCCCTCCTCGGTCATCCTCGTCCGGAACAGCGCCGTGTTCGCGTAGAGGCGCTCGCGTCGCTCCGCGCCCTTGCCCGAGGTGTCGTCCTCCAGCAGGTCGAGGACCTTCAGCGAGGCGGCGGCGATCACCGGGGCCAGGGAGTTGGAGAACAGGTACGGGCGCGAGCGCTGGCGCAGCAGCTCCACGATCTCGGCGCGGGCGGCGACGTAGCCGCCCGACGCCCCGCCGAGGGCCTTGCCCAGCGTCCCGGTGAGGATGTCCACCCGGTCCATCACGCCGTGCAGCTCGGGCGTGCCGCGGCCGCCCGGGCCGACGAAGCCCACCGCGTGCGAGTCGTCCACCATGACCATCGCGCCGTAGCGCTCCGCCAGGTCGCAGATCTGCTCCAGCGGGGCGACGTAGCCGTCCATGGAGAACACGCCGTCGGTGACCACGAGCTTCCTGCGGGCGTCCCCGGCCTCCTTGAGCTGCTGCTCCAGGTCGGCCATGTCGCGGTTGGCGTAGCGGAACCGGCGGGCCTTGGAGAGCCGGATGCCGTCGATGATGCTGGCGTGGTTCAGCGCGTCGGAGATCACCGCGTCGCGCTCGTCCAGCAGCGTCTCGAAGACGCCGCCGTTGGCGTCGAAGCAGGAGCTGTAGAGGATGGTGTCCTCCATGCCGAGGAAGGCGGACAGCCGCGCCTCCAGCTCCTTGTGGACCTCCTGGGTGCCGCAGATGAAGCGGACCGAGGCCATGCCGTAGCCCCAGCGGTCCAGCGCGTCCTTGGCGGCGGCGACCACCTCGGCGTTGTCGGCGAGGCCCAGGTAGTTGTTGGCGCAGAAGTTCAGCACCTCACCAGGACGGCCGCCCGCCGTGACGGCGACCGTGGCGCTCTGCGGGGTGCCGATCACCCGCTCCGGCTTGTGCAGGCCCGCGGCGCGGATCTCGTCGAGGGTGGCGCGCAGGTCCGCGCGGACTGAGTCGAGCATCGGGTGGTCTCCCATGTGCGGTCACGAAGGCGCAGCGGTCACGAAGGCGGTGCGGTCACGAAGGCGGTGCGGGTGGGGCGGGCGGTACGGAATGCTCAGGCGGCTCAGGCGGTCCAGTCGAGGATGACCTTGCCGCAGCGTCCGCCGGCGGCCTCGTCGAACGCCGCGTCGAAGTCCTGGTACGGGTAGCGCCCGGTGATCACCGGGCTGAGGTCGAGGCCGCCCTCGAGCAGCACGGACATGGCGTACCAGGTCTCGAACATCTCCCGGCCGTAGATGCCCTTGAGCGTGATCATCGAGGTCACCACCCGGGCGAAGTCGACCGGGAACTCCTCGGCCGGCAGGCCCAGCATCGCGATGCGACCGCCGTGCGTCATGTTGGCGATCATCTCGCGCAGGGCCTCCGGACGCCCTGACATCTCCAGCCCGACATCGAAGCCCTCGCGCAGCCCCAGCCGCTGCTGGCCCTCCTCGATGGTGGACGAGCGCACGTCCAGGGCGAGGCTCACGCCCACCTTCTCCGCCAGTTCCAGGCGGTACGGGCTGACGTCGGTGATCATCACCTTGCGGGCGCCGGCGTGGCGGGCGACCGCAGCCGCCATGATGCCGATCGGTCCGGCGCCGGTGATCAGCACGTCCTCGCCGACCACGGGGAAGGACAGCGCGGTGTGCACGGCATTGCCGAAGGGGTCGAAGATCGCGGCCACGTCCAGGTCGACCGGCACCCGGTGCACCCACACGTTGGATGCCGGGAGCGTCACGTACTCGGCGAACGCGCCGTCCCGGCCGATGCCCAGGCCCACGGTGCTGCGGCACAGGTGCCGCCGCCCGGCCAGGCAGTTGCGGCACTTGCCGCAGACCAGGTGGCCCTCGCCGCTGACCAGGTCACCCGGCGCGACGTCCGCGACGCCCGGCGCCACCTCGACGACCTCGCCGACGAACTCGTGGCCCAGCACCAGCGGGGTGCGCACGGCCTGCTGCGCCCAGCCGTCATAGGAGCGGATATGCAGGTCGGTGCCGCAGATCCCGGTGCGCAGCACCTTGATCAGCACCTCGCCGGGCCCGACCTCGGGCTCCGGCACGTCCATCAGCCACAGGCCGGGTTCTGCCTTCGCCTTCACAAGAGCCTTCACGGCGGTGCCTCCAGGACATGACACGAGCGCGGCACCGCGACCGCGGTGAGCATTCCTCACCCTGGCGGTCCCAGCAGCCCCAGGTCCATCGAGGCTTTCTTAAGTGCGCCGCCAGCACAGCTTCAAGATCACGGCTTCAAGATCACGACAGCTTCACGATCACGACCGGGGTGACGCGATCGGCGGGGCGAACCGTTCCCTGCTCCGCCCCTGGCTGGGTAGGGTGCCGACCAGTCGATCCACCCCGAGAGAACGGTACCTCCGTGTCCAGCATCTGGCCTGCCGGTCCCCGCCGCGTCCTGGTCGTCGGCATCGACGGGGTACGCCTCGACCTGCTGCCGACCCTCGACACCCCGCACCTGGACTCCGTCGCCGCCGCCGGCTTCCTTGCCCCGGTCGAGGTCGACGACGCCACCCCCACCATGTCGGGGCCCTGCTGGGCGACGATCGTCACCGGCGTGGGCGTGGCCAAGCACGGGGTCTTCGGCAACCACTTCGGCGGGAACCGCCTCGACGTCTTCCCCGACTTCACCACCAGGCTCGCGGCCGAGCACCGCAGGCGGACCTTCGCCGCCGGGGGCTGGGAGCCGCTGTTCCTGGCCCGCCAGGGCGGCCCGCTGTTCGCCGCGCCCGGCCGCCTCTCCTATGTCGCCCCACTGGAGGACACCCCCGAGGCCTGGGAGGTCTGCGACGAGCGGGTGACCGCCGAGGCGGCGTACGTGCTGGGTGGGGACGACAACCCGCAGGCGTCCTTCGTCTACCTCGGGGCGGTCGACGAGACGGCCCACTTCACCGGCTGCGGTGAGGAGTACCGTCGCGCCGTGGTCGCCGCGGACCGGCGCCTGGGCCGCCTGCTGGAGGCCGTGCGCAACCGACCCGGCTTCGCCGACGAGGAGTGGACCGTCATCGTGGTCACCGACCACGGCCACCGCGACGAGGGCGGCCACGGCGGCCGCAGCGAACTGGAGCGGACCGCCTGGGTCGCCGCATCCGGGCCCGGGATCCAGGCCGGCACAGCGGTCATGACGGTGCGTCATGTCGACGTCGCGGCCCATGTCTACGCCGCCCTGGAGATCGCCCCCGACCCGCACTGGACCCTGGACGGCCGACCGTTCACCCCGGTCGCGGAACCGGCCCTGGTCGGCACGGGCACCGGTTCCGGCCCGCGCTGACCCGGCCGGTCGGCGGCGTCGCCCCGCACTCGCCGCGCACTCGCCGCCGATCGCGGGAATCCTGGAGAGGAAGGGTCGCCCCAGAACCTCCGGAGCACGAGGAGCAGCACCATGTCCGAGATCGCCCTCCAGGTCGACATCGCCGCCGATCGAGCAACGATCCACCGGGCCCTGGACACCCACGACGGCCTGATGGGCTGGTGGACGACCGGGGTGGGCCGCAAGGACGAGATCCTGCTCTTCGACTTCCCCGGCGTGCCGGAGCCGTTCCAGCTCCGGCGGGACGAGAGCAGCGAGAACCGGGTCGCGTGGACCTCCGTCGGGGACTTCCCGCCGCACTGGGCCGCGACGACGATCACCTGGGAACTGTCCGACGCCCTGGAGGCGGGCAGTACCCGCGTCCTGTTCCGGCACCGCGGCTGGCAGTCCGACGACCCCGGTCTGCCGCCGGCCGCCTACACCTGGGGACAGTTGCTGACCCGGCTCAAGGACTTCGCCGAGACCGGTGTGCCGCAGCCGCTGTTCACGGTCTGAGGCGCGGCATGGCCGTCGACGAAGCTCTGGCCCAGCGGGTCCGCGAGCGCCTCGCCCCCGAACCGGGCATTACCGAGAAGCGCATGTTCGGCGGCCTGGCCTTCCTCCTCAACGGGAACATGGCCGTCGGAGTGCACGGGGACGAGCTCATCGTCCGGATCGACCCGGACGGCACCGCGGCGGCCCTGGCCAAGCCCGGCGTACGCCCCTTCGACATGAGTGGCCGCCCCATGCGCGGCTGGATCCTGGTCAACTCCTCCGTCCTCGCCGAGGACACCGTGTTCGCCTCCTGGATCGCCGCCGGCTGCGCCTTCGCGGAGACCCTGCCGCCCAAGTAGCCGCCCAGCCGCAGGCGCTCACCCGCGCGGCCCAACGCCGGCGCCGGACGACCCTCCTAGGAGGGTGTCGTGCATGCGGCGCAGCTCGGTCTTGAGGATCTTGCCGGCGGCGGAGAGGAGGAGGGAGGTGGCGAAGTGCACCTCGCGGATCCGCTGGTAGGGCGCGACCACCTCGGCGACGAAGGACATCAGCTCTCGGCCGAGCTCCGCGGAGGGTGCGGTCCCCGCGCGCGGTACGACGTAGGCGACGGGGATCTCGCCGTGCTCCGGGTGCGGTACGCCGATCACCGCGGCGAGGGCGACCGCCGGATGCTGGTGCAGCCGGTCCTCCAGCGGGACCGGGTAGACGTTGTAGCCCTTGTAGATGAGCATGTCCTTCGCCCGGCCGACCAGGAACAGCCAGCCGTCCTCGTCGGTCCGGCCCAGGTCGCCGGTGCGCAGCCAGCCGTCCTGGAACTGCTGCTCCGTCAGTTCCGGGTGGCCGTGGTAGCCGTCGGCGATCTGCGGCCCGCGCGCCCAGACCTCGCCGACCTCGCCCAGCGGCAGTGCCTTGCCGTCGACGAGGTCCCGGATCTCCACCTCGGTGTCGAACACCGGCACTCCCACGCTGCCGATCGGGGCTGGGGCATCCTGCTCCGGTGGGTGCGCGGTCAGCCCCATGGTGGCCTCGGTCAGGCCGTAGCCCTCGGTGACGGCCGCGTTCGGGAACAGCTCGCCGAGCCGCGCCAGTGTGGTGGGGTCGATGGGCGCGGCGCCCGAGCTGATCAGGCGCACCGAGGCGAGCTCGGCCTGCTGGATGCCGGGGGCGGCGAGCAGCGCGTGGAACAGCGCGGGGGAGCCGGCCAGTGTGGTCACCCGCCGGTGCTGGAGGTCCGTCAGGTAGCGCGCGGGCTCGAACCGGCCGGCGACGACCACGGTCACCGCGCCTGCGGTGCACAGGCTCTGGGTGATCAGACCCATCGCGTGGAACATGGGCGCGACCGACAGCAGCACGCCCTCCGCGAGGCGGACCGTGGTCGGACCCACGGCCTCGGGAACCTGCTCGAGGTACATCCCGCCCCGGTCGTCCAGGCGCGGCAGGGCCGCCCCGCGCCAGCAGCCCATCTGCAGGGTGTTGGCGACGACGTGGCGGTGCCGAATCCGCACGGCCCTGGAGCGTCCGGTGGTGCCGCCGGTGAACGAGAGGTGTGCGAGCGTGTCCGGGGCGACCCGCTCTCCGGGTGCCGGGGGCGCGGCGAGCAGGTCCGCCAGCGGCAGGGTGGGGCCCCACGACGGAGCCGTGGTCGGTGCTGAGCCGGGTGCTGAGCCGGGTGCCGGTGCGGCTCGCGTGGCCGGGACCTCGACGACGAAACCCAGGTCCGCGCCCGACGCGGCGAGCTGGTCGAGCACGGAGGGGTGGGTGATCGCGGCCACCGCGTTCGACTCGCTGAGCTGGTCCCGCAGCGCGGCCGGAGGGAGCGAGGGGTTGAGGGGTGTGACGACCGCCCCGGCGAGCAGCACGGCGTAGTAGGTGGGGGTGAACCAGAGCGAGTTGGGCTGGAGCAGGGCCACCACGTCACCGGGCCGGACGCCGCGCTCGCGCAGGCCCTGGGCGCAGCGCAGCGCCCGCTCGTACAGCTCGGCGAAGGTGAGCGCCTCGTCCCCGTCCCGGAGGGCGACCCGGTCGGGGTGGCGGCGGGCGGTGCCGGCGAGGATGTCCCCGGCGGAGCACGCGGGGTAGTCCAGGCCCTTCGGCATACCGGGCGGCAGCAGCGTCACGCGATACTTCCCTTCTCCTGCGAGCCCGTCTCGTTGAGGCCGGTCTCGTTCCCGTTGAGGCCCGGCTCGTTCTCGTGGAGGCCCTCGGCGGCGGTGAGTCGGCTGCCGAGCCGGCGTGCGGTGCCAGGGGCGGCGACGACCGCGACGACGGCGGCGAGCAGCCAGCCGCCGGACACGATGGGGAACCAGTGACCGGGTCCTGACGCCGGGTAGGGAACGACGTTGCGATAGAGGGTGTAGCCGAGCAGGGCCAGCGCGGCGAGCGGGATGACGATCTGCCACATCGGCACCGGCATCCGGCGCTGCACGAAGATCAATCGGATCGCGCCGATGGTGGTGAGCCCGTAGGCGACCAGCAGGATCAGCGTGCCGATGGTGCCGCCCCAGACGAAGGTGTCCTCGGGCACCGCCGAGAAGGCGACGACGCACAGCCCGACGATCACTGCCATGGCCGTGCTGACGACACCGGCCGCGCGGGCCGGGGTGCCGAGCCGGGAGACCCGGCCGAGTCCGCGTTCGCCGAAACCGTCCCTGCTCATCGCGAACAGCAGCCGGGCGGCGCCGACGGTGCAGGCCAGGCAGCAGCCGAAGGCGCTGACCGTGGCCCCAAGGGTGACCAGGTTGCCGACCCAGGAGCTGAGATAGCTCGAACCGAGGTCGCCGATGAGTGAGGACGAGTTGCCGAAGGCGCCCACCCCGGCCTTGTCGGCGCCGAAGCCCATCATCTCCACGGCGGTCACCACCACGAAGAACACCCCGCCGAAGAGAGTGGTGCCGAGGATCGCCCTGGGGATGTCGCGGCGCGGATTGAGCGACTCCTCGCCCAGTGTGGACGCGGCCTCGAAGCCGGCGAACGAGAGGAAGCCGAAGACGATGCCCAGGAACAGCGCGGAGGGCGCGGTGCCGGGTGGTACGGAGAAGACGGACATGGTGAAGCGGTGTCCGGCCGGCGCGTTGCCGACCAGCAGCCGAACCAGCACCACGGCGCTGACGGTGAGGATCAGCGCCACCGTCGCGCCCTCCACGGTGAGCAGGACGTTGGTGCCGCGCCGTACCGAGGCGATGGTGAGCCAGCAGGCGAGCACCAGCACGGCGCCGGTGAGGATGAACGGCGCGTCGGTGGGCGGATGCGGCCACGCGCCGACGCGCTGGAGGAAGGACATGCCGAAGATGCCCACCACGGAGGAGGTGGTGACGCCGTAGAAGAGGTACGTGCCGACCAGGCCCCACCCAGCGACGACGCCGCTGCGCGGACCCAGGGTCGCGCCGACAAAGGCGTAGACCGATCCGGCGTGGTGGTAGTACTGGCACAGCCGGACGAAGACGTACGCCACCAGCAGCACGCCGACGGCGGCGATCAGGAAGGCCAGCGGCACGGCACGGCCGACGCTGGGCGCCGCCGCCTGCGGGTTGATGTTGACCGCCATGCTGGGCGCCATCAGCGCCATGGACAGGCCGACGGCCTGCCAGACGTTGAGGGTGGGCCGCAGGCCGCGCTCCTGTGGGAGCTCGGTGGGAGTGGTGAGGGTGGAGTCGGACATGTCGGGTCCTTCCGCCGGTTCCTGCCGCCTCGGCCCGGGGCCGGATCCGGTCGGTCGCGGGCCGCGCGAGGCGATGAGCGCGGTACGAGTGTCCACGCCGCGCGCGCCCGGCGTAAGAGGGCGTGCGCCGGTGCCCGTCGGCTTCTTTGGCCCCGGAAGTACGGGCCCCGGGCCGGACATGACGCCGGGCCAGGTCCGAACAGTCGGGTCACGCGCCGGTGAAGGCGGTGACCCCGCTGCTGGTTCCCAGCAGCACCCGGTCGCCCGTGAGCACCGGCGAGGCGAAGTGCGGTACCGGACCGGTCGCTGCGCGTTGCAGCAGGCGCCCGCTCGCCGGATCCAACGCCAGCAGCTCGCCCGCCCCGTAGTCGACCACCCAGACCGCGCCGCCGCCGACGACGGGTGACCCGGAGGCGCCCAGCTGTACCTGCCAACCGGGGTGCAGGCCGCCGCCCGGGTCCACGTCGACCCGCGCCAGGGAGTCCGCGCAGGGGACGTACGCGGACGCGCCGGACACCGCGGCCGTGCCGTACGCCTCGCACACCCGGGCCTGCGACAGCTGCCCGCCGATCCCGCCGAGCCGTGAACCGTCCAGGACGTAGCCGGTGCCGCGCTTCCCGACGATCAGGACGAACCGGCCCAGCAGCGCCGGGGTCATCGATCCCAGGTCGAGGTCGGCGGCGTTGTCCTGGGCCCAGCCGGCCGGGGCGAAGTAGTCCGTGCGCAGCAGCCCGAGCGAGAGCGCGAGCACCGAGTCGGAGCCGTCATACGCGCCGGCGGAGCCGCTGGAGCCCCCGCCGGTGCCGCCCGTGGCCGCGCCGTTGCCCACCGACACCAGGATGCGCGAGCCGTCCACGACCGGGCCGCCGGTGGCCCAGATCCCGCCCTCGCGGCTGGTGGGCACGGAGTACGAGAGCACCGGCCCGGCTCCGGTCGCAGGCACCGACAGCACACTGCCGACGTAGTTCCCGCAGTCGCCGTAGAGGCCGCCGTAGGCGATCAGCACCCTCCCGTCCGCGACTGCCAGCGCCCCGCGCTGCTGGTGCACCAGGGCGTCGCCGCGCGGCGGCTCCACCTCCCGCCGCACCAGCACCTCGCCGCTCGACGGGTCCACGCCGACCAGCAGATGCCGTCCACCCGCCAGCTCCGCGACAGCGAAGACCAGACCCGTCTGCGGTTCGAACACGGGTGTCCCGGTGACGCCGAGCGGGTCGATGTTGCCGCAGGGGAGCGCGGAGAGGCGCATGGGCGAGCCGAGTTGACGGTGCCACAGCACGCGTCCGTCACCCGGATCCAGCCCGTACAGGCTGTCGTTCTCCGTCGCGGCGACGACGATGCCCCGCACCACCAGCGGCTGTCCGTAGACCGCGCCGTCCAGCTGCGCGGTCCATGCCCTGGTCAGGCCCTGCCCCTGCGCCCGCTCCGGTGGTACTCCGGGGACGAAACCGGAGCGCGCCGCGTCATGGTGGTAGGTGGGCCAGTCGCCCGGCAGGAGCGCGGCCGGATGACGCACGCCGGGAGTCAGCGCCAGCGGCCCCGGCACGCTTTCCACCGTCCCGCGCTCGGAGGGGCTCGCGCTGCATGCGCCCGCGCCGAGCAGCAACGCCAGCAATGCGGCGGCACCGGCGCGGAGCATGGCCTGCGAACGCATCTGGTCGTCCCCTTCCGTCCGCCGTGCTCCGCTGCTCAGGCGTCCAGTCTGCGCGGGCGCGGCGGAACGCGCCGGGACCACGCCGAAACCGCGTGGGAGCCACGCGGATGCCGCATGGCCGTGTGACGGGTATCACCGGCGCGGTTCGTCGCGCGGCAGGGCGGGGCGGGTATCGTCCCGTCTGGTCCAACTCATCTCATACGACCGCAAGTTCACGCGGCTGCCGGTACCGTCCGCATCAGATAAGGTGTCGAAACATTCTGGCATGGCATAGTCAAGGGGACGCGTTCGTGGGCAGCGGGAACAGCGTGGGCAGCGGGAACAGTGGGGCAGATCAGGAGAACGCCCGGCCGGACCGCACGGGTCAGGCCGAGGCGTTCGACGCCATCGGCGACCGCTACGACGAGGCGTTCCCGCACAAGGAGGGCCAGCTCTCCGCAGGTGAATGGCTGATCGGTTCACTGCCGGGCGGGGCCCGGGTGCTCGACCTGGGCTGCGGCACCGGGCTGCCGACCGCACGCCAACTGGCGGACGGCGGGCTCGACATCGTCGGCGTCGACCTGTCCGGCGGGATGGTGGAGCTCGCCCGCAAGAACGTCCCCGGCGGCGTGTTCCACCGGCTGGACATCGCCGACGCGCGCCCCGGCGGCACCCCGGACCTGGGTCGCTTCGACGCCGTCACGGCCTTCTTCTCGCTGCTGATGCTCCAGCGGGCCGAGATCCCCCTCGCGCTGCGGAGCATCCATCAGCTGCTGCTTCCCGGAGGCCTGTTCGTCCTCTCGATGGTGGAGGCCGACGTGGACGACTTCGCGATCCCGTTCCTCGGAAACACCGTCCGGGTGTCCGGCTACCTCCGGGACGACCTGCGCCGGGTCGTCGAGGGGGCGGACTTCGAGATCCTCGAGGAGACCTCCTACAGCTACGCCCCGGCCATCGCGGACGTGCCGCCGGAGGAGCAGATCTTCCTCCGCTGCAGGCGACGCGGCTGAGAATGGCGCCCAGGCCGGCCGCGGTCCGCGGCACCCACGGGACGGAACGATGCGCGTGACGGAGTCCCGCGCCCCCCACGAGGGCGCCGGCAGTCAGCCCGCCGCCGTCGTGGAGCTGCGCGCCGCCCACGTCGCGCCTCCGTCACCGTCCTCGCCGCCCGCACCGGCCCCTGCCGCCTCCGCCCAGCCGGCCCCGGCCCTCCCGGATGCCGAGCGTCCCGCGGAACACGGCCGCGGCGGAGCGGCGGGCGACATCGAGCCGCAGACCGACCGGCTGCGCTACCTGGACACGGCGACGCGTCGGATCGCCCGTGGCATGGACCTGGACGAGACGCTGCGGGAGTTGCGTCTCGCCGCCGTCCCCGCCTTCGCCGACACCATCCTGGTCTACCTCTGCGACCCCCTGTCGGTCGGGGACGAGAAGTCGGCCCCACCCGTCACACTGCGGCTGCACCTGCCCGAACCGCCGCTCAAGCCACGTCCGGACGCGGCCGACACCGAGCGACTGACCGTCCCGGGTCGGCTCGCCGAACTCCTGCTCGCCGGGCGACCGGTGTTCGGCGACACCCAGGGGATCGGGTCCGCGGTGGCCGAGTTGCTGGAGCCGGTGCTGAGCGGTGCCGGGAGTCTGCCCGACGGCCGGCGGCTGATCGTCGCCCCGCTGCGCGGCCGGCACCGGGTCATGGGCACCGTCGTGCTGCTGCGCCACCCCGACCGCCCCGCCTTCATCGGTGACGACCTGCTCGTCGCGTCCCAACTCGCCACGCATACCGCGCTCGGAATCGACAAGGCGGTGCTGTACGGACGCGAGGCTTCGGTCGCCGACGCGCTGCAGCGCGCGATGCTCCCGTCCTCGCTGCCCGAGCCCACCGGCGTCCGGCTCGCCAGCCGGTACCTGCCCGCGTCGGAGACCGCCCGGGTCGGCGGCGACTGGTACGACGCGATCCCGCTGCCCGGCAACCGCGTCGCGCTGGTCGTCGGCGACGTCATGGGCCACTCGATGACCTCCGCCGCGATCATGGGTCAGCTGCGCACCACCGTGCAGACCCTCGCCGGGCTCGACCTGCCCCCGGACGAGGTGCTGCACCACCTCGACGAGCAGGCCCAGCGCCTCGGCAGTGAGCACATGGCGACCTGCCTCTATGCGATCTACGACCCGGTGTCGCGCCGGCTGCTGGTGGCCAACGCCGGCCACCCGCCGCCGGTGCTGCTGCACCCGGACGGCCGCGCCGAGGTGCTGTGGGTGCCCCCGGGCGCGCCCATCGGCGTCGGCGGCGTCGCCTTCGAGGCGGTGGAGATGGCCGCGCCCGCCGGTGCGACCCTGCTGCTCTACACCGACGGCCTGGTCGAGTCCCGCGACCGGGACGTCTGGACGGGCGTGGAACTGCTGCGCGCCCGCCTGCACGCCGCCGCCCACGTGCTCGCCGCGCCTCCGCTGGAGGAGCTCTGTGACGAGGTGCTCGACATCCTTGGCCCGGGTACCCGGGACGACGACATCGCGCTGCTGGCCGCCCGGTTCGACGGCATACCTTCGCACGACGTCGCGTACTGGTTCCTCGACCCGCGCCCGCAGACCGCGGGTCGGGCCCGTCGGCTGACCGCCAGGTCGCTGCACCGTTGGGGCCTGGAGTCGATGCTCGAATCGACCGAGCTGATGGTCAGTGAGGTGGTGACCAACGCCGTCCGCTACGCCACCCGGCCGATCACCCTCCGGCTGCTCCGGACGGACGTGCTCCGCTGTGAGGTGGGCGACGACTCGCAGAAGGTGCCCAGGATGCGGCAGGCGCAGCCCGGCGACGAGGGCGGCCGGGGCCTGTTCCTGGTCGACCGGCTCGCCTGGCGCTGGGGGGCGACCAGACTGAGCACGGGCAAGGTGGTCTGGTTCGAACAGCAGATCCCCGAGCGGTACCGCGAGAAGCGCCTCGTTCCTCAGCCGGACGGCAGGCCGTAGAGGCGGCGGGAGTTGTCCGCGCCGACGAGTGCGGCGACTCTGGCGGCGTCGGCGGGCGGGCATCCCGCGTCGAGGGTCCAGGCGGTGACGGCGTCCCGGAACGCGGCGGCGCCGACGAGGTGGAGTTCGGGCAGGCCGTAGGCGTCGGTGGAGAACAGGAGCTTGCCGAACGGGGCCAGTTCCAGGGTCTCGGCGAGGATCCGGCGGGCGGCCGGGCCGACGTAGGAGAGGGTGAGGCCCACGTCGCAGTAGACGTGCGGGAAGGACTGGGCGAGCCAGGCCGCCTGGCGGTGGTAGGGGTAGCAGTGCAGGAGCACCAGCGGCACGCGGTGCGGTTCGGCGGCTCGGACGAAGTCGGTGAGCAGTGAGGGGTCGGCCCGATGCAGGGTCAGGTCCGGGTCGCCGAAGCCGGTGTGCAGCTGGATCGGCAGGCCGAGGTCCACGGCGGCCCACAACAGGTGGCGCAGCAGCACCGGGTGGGCCAGACGGTTCACTCCCGAGTCGAGTCGCGCGAGATGCTCTCCCGCCGCCCGGGTCACCTCGGCAGCGGTGGGGCGCGCGGCGTCGATGTCCAGGCCGTGGCGATAGGCAAGGACGGACTTGACCGCGACGGCTCCGGCGACGGACTCGGTGAGCGCGGTGAGGACGTCGGCGGCCCAGTGGGTCGCGGTGCTGCCGGGCGAGACGCGTTCGGCGACGTACTCCAGGCGGACGATCTCGCGGACGCCGCTGCCGGACGCGTCGGCGAAGTCGGGGAGGGAGAGCAGCGGAGCGCCCGCAGCTGCCTCCAGTCCGGTGTCGAGGAAGCAGGTGTCCAGGTCGGCTGCCCGGAGCAGGCGGCGGGTGCTCTCCGCGGCGCCCAGCTCGCGTCGACGGGCCAGGTACTCGGTGGGGTCCGGGTACGGGTCGAGGTCCAGCGCCGGGGCGCACCAGCGGCGGACGGCGAGACCGAGGGCGCTGTCCCAGGGGCTGGTACCGGGGGCGGGGCCGCGGTCGGACTCGGTGAGCAGCGAGGCGAACGCGGCATCGGAGAGGTCGGTCCGGACGACGCTGTGGCAGTGGTGGTCAACGAGCCGCATGTCCGCCTCCGGCGGGTGGATGAGGAAGCACCCTCCTAGTAGCGCCAGCGCGTGGCGGCGGTGACGTCCTCGGGGGTGCGTCCGGCGAAGAGGTCGATCTCGGCCTGCCGGACGGCGCGGATCGCCTCGTGCAGGATGTCCCCGAGCGCCTCGCGGAGGACGTCCGACGCCTCGAAGGCGGCCAGGCTCTCGCCGAGCGACTGCGGGAGCCGCGGCGGCGGGTCTGCCAGGTGGGCGGGGTCGCCGAGGACCTCCTCGGGCAGGGCCGCCCCGGCGTCGATCCCGGCGAGCCCGGCCGCGATGACGCCGCCGATCGCGAGATACGGGTTGGCCGCACCGTCGAAGCACTTGATCTCGGCGTTGGCCGAGCGCCCCGCGATCAGCCGCAGCCCGGCCTCGCGGTTCTCCAGACCCCAGCACTGGTAGGCGCCGGCCCACTGGGAGGGGACCAGCCGCAGATAGCTGGCGACGCTCGGTGCGCCGAGCGCGAGCAGGGCGGGGAGTTCGGCCAGGATGCCGCCGAGGAACGCCTCGCCCTCCTTGCCGAGACCATGGCGGCCGCCGCCGGCCGCCATCAGGTTGACCCCGTCGCGCCAGGCGCTGAGGTGCAGATGAGCGCCGTTGCCGACGCTGCCCGGCTGCACGGAGGGAGCGAACGACGCGCGGAGGTCGTGCCGGGCGGAGACGCCTCGGACGGTCTCGCGGACGAGCACGGTGCTGTCGGCGGCCCCCACCGGGTCCTCAGCCGCGACGGAGACCTCGAACTGCCCTGTGGCGTACTCCGGGTGGATCTGCAGCACATCCAGATGCTCGGCCTCCAGGGCCTGGAGTACGTCGCGCAGGTAGTCGGAGAGGTCGGTGAGCCGGTGCAGGCCGTAGGCGGGGCCGTCGGTGGGATCGCTGCCGTCCGGACGCTGGACCACCCACTCGACCTCGTACGCGGCTTGGAAGCTCAGCCCCCGGGCCTCGGCCCGGTCGACCATCCGGCGGGCGAACCGGCGCTGGCAGGCGGGATGCGGCGTGCCGTCCTGCCGGTAGCGGTCGGCGGGGGCCCAGGCCCAGCCGGGTTGGGCCGCGAGCGGCACGGCCCGGTCCAGGTCGGGGAACAGCCGCAGGTCGCCGCCCGGGCCGCCGAGCCAGCGGCTGGTGGTGACCGAGTCGTCGACCAGAAAGACGTCGAAGACCGGGGACATGCCGACACCGTGCTGGGCCGCCTCCGCCAGCCGCCGCACGGGGACCCCCTTGACCCGGGCGATTCCGGCGTTGTCCACCCAGCTCAGGGCCACCCCGACGACTTCCTCGGCACTGAGCCGAGCCGCTGTCAGACGGCCCTGTGCGGCCTGCTGTTCATCCATGCCCGCCATGGTGCCCGCCGCCGCTCCGGGGCGTAAGTCCCCACCCGGGTGGTGTTCGAGTGGACGGCGGCGGAGGGGCAGATGACGCGGAGATGTATGCGAAGTAGCGGTGGGCGGGCCGGGCGTCGGCCGCGTCGGGAATCAGTGGCGCTGGGGATTTAATGTCGTGTACATGCGACGCGGCCCGCGAGGTGGTGATCGAATACTCCGGGGCTCCCGCCAGCGGCGACCGGACTTCGCGGCGATCTGATTCGCCGGGGAAATCACCGAGGAATTGTGATGCTGCTGTGGAGGGGCGGCGGCCGAGAATTGCCGTGGAAATCCAAGTACTACGCGCGTAGGAACTTCGAGGCAAAGTCCGAGGGAAGTCGGAAACAATGCGCCGATGAAATGCAGGGAAATCCGTTCGGTCGCGCGAGGCAGGTGTGGCTACCCGTGGCAGGGCTCGGTAAAACCTGATCCACCGGGGTTTAAGTGCCAGGTCAGTGCCTTGATCGCGGCGATCGACGTGCGCCGGCCGCTGCCGCCCTCCCCTTGGTTGGATCACGTTCGGACTTCTCATGGTTGAACTCTTGACCGCCTGTGATCCACGTCGCTAGTTTCTCTTCTCGCAAGCACCACCCATCGGGGTGTCAGAAACGGCGTCGAATGGCCACGGCGCCTTCCCTTGCCACTCCGGGCAACCCGCACCACCTATTCGCCGCACCTGGCGAAGCAATTCGGGCGCGGTAGTGCAAATCCGGCGCCACCCAGCCGGCGCCGACCGCCCCGACGCACCGTCACCGTCCCGTCGAACACCCCCGACTCGAAGGGCAGTACCTTGCTGAAGATCTCCAACCGTGCCGGCCTCGTCGCCGCCTCGGCCGCGGCCCTCGCCGTCTCCGGCCTCCTCGCTGCGTCCCCCGCCGGCGCCGCGTCGCCGAACGGCCACCGCATGGCGACGCACACCTCGACCGCCGCGCACGCCGCCGTCCTCCCCGCCGCCTCGGGCAACAACCTGGCCTACGGTGGCGGGAACGTCGTCACCAGCCCGAAGATCTTCATCGTCTACTGGGGCAACCAGTGGGGCACCGGCTCGACCGTGACCAACGACCCCACTGGCGAGGCTGCCCTCCAGCTCTCCTTCTTCCAGCACGCCTACGGCAGCGGCGACAGCTTCACCAACTCGCAGACCCAGTACTGCCAGGGCGTCGCGGTGGGCACGACCCAGTGCAACGGCGCCGGGACCCCCGTCGGCCACCCGGCCTCGAACCCGGTCGGCGGCACCTGGCTGGACAGCAGCGTCAAGGTCGCCACCCGGCCGACTGACGCCTCGATCGCCGCCGAGGCCGTCAAGGCGGCCGCCCACTTCGGGGTCTCCGGCGACAACGTCGAGGTCATCGTCGACGTACCGCACGGCTCCGTCCCGAACGGCTTCAAGACCCAGTACTGCGCCTGGCACGACCACACCACCACCGGCACCGGCGCCGACCTCCCGTACACCAACTTCCCCTACGTCACCGACGCCGGTGCCGGCTGTGGCGCGGGCTTCGTCGCCACCGGCAGCAGCGGCGTCAACTCGGCCACGGAGGGCGTGACCATCGTCGGCGGCCACGAGTACGCGGAGACCCTCACCGACCCTGCGCCCAGCAGCGGTTGGGTCGACAGCACCGGCGCCGAGACCGGCGACAAGTGCGCCTGGATCTCCAGCGGCCAGGGTGCCTCGTCCATCACCTCGCTGAACGGCAGCAACTACGCCGTGCAGTCGCTGTGGAGCAACAACTTCGGTGGCGGCGCCGGAGGTTGCGTCACCTCGTACACCAGCGCCTCCAACCAGCACTGACGCCGAGTCAGCACTGAACCCCCACCAGTGCTGAACGCCCGCCGGCGCTGAACCCCCGCCGCCGTGGTCCCCGGGACGAACCGGGGACCACGGCGGCACAACTCGCTCCCGCACGAAGGGAATCCCCGTGGCTCCGTCCATGCCCCGCCGCCCGTCGTCCGCCCGCCTCCGGCCGCAGCCTCGCCGTGCTGCGGCGCTCGCCGCGGGGCTCGCGGCGACCGCGGCTCTGGTGGCCGGGTGCGGCGGTCCGACCCCGGTCGCGGTGACCGCCGCCTCCGCCCCGGCTCCCGCCTGCCACTCGCTCCCCGCCCCCGTTCTGCCGCACTCCGCCGGCTCATTGACCCAGATCACCCTGGGCACCTACTGCCTGACGGTCGGACAGCGCGTCGACGTCTTCCTCACCGCGCCGTCGTCCGCCTCGGGCGACAAGTGGGGCGCCGTGGCCAGTTCCGACCAGGGCGTCCTGGTGCCGACCAGCAGCGGCGTGCTCACCGCGCCTCTCGGCGTGACACCGGGCCTCTTCGTCGGCGCGACGCGCGGCACCGCGGTTCTTCGCAGCTCCACCTCCACGGGGATGTCCTGGCAGGTGACCGTCGTCGTCCGCTGACGCTGCGGCGCACGGCCCTTCTCTTCTGGCGCGGTCGTCCGCACACTTGCGGCGGACACGGCGGACACGGCGGACACGGCGGACACGGCGGACACGGCGGACACGGCGGAGCGAGGGGGCGGGCATGCTTTCGTTGCAGGAGATGTCGGATCGTCTGGAGATCCAGGAGTTGCTGGTCCGCTACGCGCACGCGGTGGACACCCGCGACTGGGCGCTGTTCAAGGAGGTCTTCACCGAGGACGCCGTGGTGGACTACACCGCCTTCGGCGGCCCGCGCGGGCCGGTGGAGGAGGTCACCGCCTTCCTCGCGTCGGTGCTGCCGATGTTCGCGGCGACCCAGCACCTGGTGTCCAACTGCGCGATCACCCTGGACGGAGACCACGCCACGGCGCGCACCATGTGCCACAACCCCATGGCGCTGCCCGGCGCCGAGGGCGAGGCGGGCCTGCTGGTGTGCGGGCTCTGGTACGTGGACTCGCTGGTGCGCACACCGCAGGGCTGGAAGCTGCGCGAGCGCGCCGAGGACAAGGCGTTCGCGGTCGTGCTGCACCCGGCCGCGCCCGCGGAGCCGCCGCCCGCGGGCTGACCGAGCCCTATCGCTCCCCAGGTCGTTAGTGGTGCGTCACTGTGCCGGGGCCTTGCCGCGGAGTACCTCGATGAACGCGCGCATCCAGGCCGGGTGGTCGGGCCAGGCGCGCGCGGAGACCAGGACCCCGTCCACCACCGCTTCGCCGTTCTCGAAGGAGGCGCCCGCCGCCAGCACGTCCGGCTGCAGCGCCGGGTAGGCGGCGGTGCGGCGTCCCTGGAGGCTTCCGGCTGCCGCGCTGATCAGCGGGCCGTGGCAGATCTGGGCCACCGGCTTGTCCGCCTCGAAGAAGTGCTGCACGATCCGCTGCACGTCCGGGTCGTTGCGCAGGTACTCGGGGGCACGCCCGCCCGGAATCACCACGGCGACGTACCGCGCCGGATCCACCTCGGCGAACGCCAGGTCCGCGGGCCAGGTATAGCCCGGCTTCTCCGTGTAGGTGTCGAAGCCGTCCACGAAGTCGTGCACGACGAACTGCAGCTTCTTGCGCTCAGGAGCGGCGATGTCGACCTCGTAGCCCTCCTCGAGGAGCCGCTGGTACGGGTAGAAGACCTCCATCGACTCCGCCGCGTCACCGGTGACGATCAGGATCCTTGCTGCCATGGCTGGGAACCGTCCTCTGTCTCTCGCGTCCGCTGGCTCTTCTGCTCCCACGTTCCTCCGTCGGGACGGAGGCGGCAACGGGGGCGGCGGCTGCAGCTGCGGCCGAGGCAGCGACTGCACCTAGGGTGGGCACAGCGGGCTCGACGGCCCGTTGCCGACCCGCCGACCCGCCGAAGGAAGCCGTCCATGCGTGTACTGATGCCGCTGCCCGACCGGGACTTCGACGTCACCGAGGTCGCCGTTCCCTGGCGGATGCTGACCGACGCCGGTCACGAGGTCGTGTTCGCCACCGAACGCGCGGGCACCGTACCGGCGGCCGATCCCAGGCTGCTGACCGGCGTGCTGTTCGGACAGCTGGGCGCGGAGGACGAGGCGAAGGAGTTCTACCGGCAGCTGACGGCGAGCGCGGAGTTCCGCGACACCCTCGCCTGGGCCGACGTCGATCCGGCCGACTACGACGGGCTGGTCCTGGCCGGAGGCCACGCGCCGGGGATGCGCCAGTACCTCGCCTCGCCGCTGCTCCAGGAGAAGGTCGCGCAGTACTGGACGCTGGACCGGCCGGTGGGGGCGATCTGCCACGGCGTCCTCGTGCTGGCCCGCGCCCGGGATCAGAAGTCGGGTCACAGCCTGCTCCGGGACCGCCGCACCACCTGCCTGCCCAAGTACATGGAGCGCAGCGCCTACGCGCTCACCGCCTGGCGACTCGGCCGCTACTACCGGACCTACCCCGCCTACGTGGAGGACGAGGTGAGGGGCGCACTCGCCGTACCGGGACAGTTCCAGCGCGGCCCGCGCGTGCTCACCGCGCGCGGAACCGCCACCGACGACTCTCCGGCCTTTGTGGTCGAGGACGGCGGTTACGTCTCCGCCCGCTGGCCCGGGGACGCCTACCTCTTCGCCCGGCGCTTCCGCGACCGCCTCGCCGCGTCCTGATCCCGTTCGACGCCGCTGTCCGCCGGGAGATCCGGCGGACAGCGGCCTCGCGGCTCAGCCCTGGGTGAAGAAGTCGTTCATGGGCGGGGCGTAGGCGTCGTTGGCGGTCATCGCGGGCAGCCCGAGGCCGGCCTCGATGGTGCGGGTGATGCTGTAGTGGTCGTACCAGGTGCTCGACGTGTAGCCACCGGACTTGACCGGGGCGTTCGGGGAGCCGATGACCAGGGTGGGGACGTGCTGCTCGGGAGTCTGGTCGTTGGCCTTGTCGTCCTCGTCCCAGGTGACGATCAGCAGACTCCGCTGGGTCTTCCAGGCCGGGGAGTTGAAGATCGTGGGCAGGGTCTGGCTGAGCCAGGTGTCACCCGCGGTGACGCCGCCCGCCTCCATGTCGTAGTAGTCGTCCGCCGAGAACCAGACGAAGTTCGGCGTGGTCGCGGTCGCCGCGAGGTCGGTGGCCATGCTGGTCAGCGGGAGTACATGGGACTGGCAGCGGGCCGCGTTGTCCACGATGGAGGAGAAGTAGGTGAACGGCAGGTCGTCCGGGTAGTAGTTGCCGGACTGGGAGGTGTAGCAGGGGCTGGGCATGTTCTGGTTGTAGAACTTCCAGGTCTTGCCGGCCGCCTCGGTCACGTCGGCGAGGTTGGTGCCCGGCAGCCTGGTGGTGGGGGTGTTGCTGGTCAGCCCGTGCATGCTGCCGCTGAACAGGCCCACGTAGTTGGGGTCGCTCGGGTGCGCCAGCGCGAACTGGTTGGTCGAGGACGCGTACTTCGCCGCAAGGCTGTTGAGATACGGCGCGCCCGAGGTGTTGCCGATGATGCCGCTGTAGTCCTGGTTCTCCATCATCACCAGGAAGACATGGTCGAATCCGGGCACGGTGGACACCGGCGGGGTGGGCGGGGCCGGTGCGGTCACCGGGGTGGACAGGGTGAGCGAGAGGTCGTCGGCATAGCCGTCGTTGTAGGGGCCGCTGGCGACGGTGAAGGCCGCGACGACCTTGACCTTGCGGGTCCCGGTGGGCACCGGAAGGGTCGCGGAGCGCTGCAGCATCCCGGTGGTGCTGCCCCGGTCGGACGCCGTGACCGGGCCGACTGTGCCGCTGCCCAGTGTGCCGCCGGAGGCGTTCTGGAAGGTGGCGGTGAGGGTGACACCGTCGTTCTGGCTGCCGTAGCCGCCGAGCCAGCCGGAGAGGTTCGCGGTGACACCGCCCGCGTCGACGGCGGTGGCGGCGCTGGAGATGTCGGCGGTCTGGGTGAGGCTGGAGTCGCCCTCGGCGCCGCCCGCGAAGAAGTTGCCGCCGCGGGTGGGCGAGCCAGGGCTCGACGAGGACGGGAAGCCGCCCGCGGTGCCGTAGGCGATGGAGGTGACGGTGCCGTACTGCTGCCAGCCGGGGATGATCGTCTGGTCGTAGCCGCCGGTGGTGCCCTCGCCGGTCTCGACGCCGGGGTTGACCAGCAGGTTGCCGCTGGTGCTGCGCGGGCTGAGGGTCAGTGAGAGGTCGTCGGCGTAGCCGTCGTTGTAGCCGTAGGTCTGGGTGGCGGTGAGGACCACCCGGATGCTGCGGGTTCCGGCGGGAACGCCGCCGGTCGACGCGCGCTGCAGCATCCCGGTGGTGTTGCCCCGGTCGGCGGCGGTGACCGGGCCGATGGTGCTGCTGCCCAGGCTGCTGCCGGAGGCGCTGAGGAAGGTCGCGCTGAGCGAGGCCGCGTCGCTCTGGCTGCTGTAGCCGCCCAGCCAGCCGGAGAGGTCGAAGGCGATGGCGCCGGTGTCGACCTGTGCGGCCAGGGCGGAGACGTCCTCGGTCTGCGTGGCGGTGGTGGAGCCCGGGGCGTTGCCGCCGGCGAAGAAGTTGGTCCCCCGGGTGGGCGAACCCGGGCTGCTCGACGACGGGAAACCGTTCCCGGTCGCGTAGGAGACAGCGGTCATGCTGCCGCTGACGGTCCAACCCGGGAGGGCGACCTGGCTGTACCCGTCGCTGCTCGCGGTCGCCTGCTCCGCGCCTGCGTCGACGATGAGGTTGCTGCCGAGGGCGGCCGCGGTCGCCGCCGTCGCCGGTACTGCGCCGAGCGCGCTCACCCCACCGGCGCTCATCGCTGTGCACACCATTCCGGCGAGCAGCACCCGCCGGGCCTTACTTGTCGTACGTGACATCTTCCACCTCGGCTACTTGTCTGAACAAGTCATGGTCCGGACAAGGAATGTAGAGGGGGTGGGGCGACGCCGCCGAGTGTTTGCGAAAGAACGCGGGGTGAACACTTCCGCGCCTGCCGGTACGGTGGCGACGGCTGTCCTGGGTGATCGCGGTGGAGATGGGGAAGCACGTGGCGGACGTGGCGAAGGCGGGTTCGCGCAGCGAGGGTGACGCTGCCGACCCGGGGGGCTGGCGCTGGCTGGTGCTCGTCTACAAGGTGCCGGTCGAGCCGACCAGGTTGCGGGCCGGAGTCTGGCGGAAGATCAAGGGCCTGGGTGCGATCTATCTGCAGAACTCGGTTGCGGCGCTGCCTCAGACCGCCGCTGCCGAGCGCTCGTTCCGGGTGCTGCGCAACGAGATCACCGAGATGGGGGGCAGCGCCTACCTGCTGGTCTCGCAGGTGCTCGCGGGCAGCGCGGAGATGGTCCAGGCGTTCAACGCCGCCCGCGACGACGAGTACGAGGAGATCGTCGACCGCTGCCAGGACTTCCTGAAGGAGATCGAGAAGGAGTACCGGGCCGAGCACTTCACCTACGCGGAGCTGGAGGAGAACGACGAGGACCTGGTCAAGCTGCGGAACTGGTTCGCCAAGGTCCATGCCCGCGACGTGCTCGGAGCCTCCGGCGTGGCCGCGACCAGGAGCGCGTTGCAGCGCTGCGAGGAGGTACTCGACGAGTACGCGGCCCGGGTCTACGCCGAGGAGGGCGAGAGCCGCTAGGCCCGACCGGCGGGCCTCTGTTTCCGCCCTGGGGAGCGCCAGGGCTCGGGTACCCACGGCCCGGCACCTCCGCTTGCCGCGTTGCCGGCTCTGACATCAGCGGCAGGCACCGGACGGCGTGCGCTGACCCGAGCCCTGTCGCTCCGCAGGTCGTTAGCTCTGGCGGGCCGCCCTGACGACCCGCAGCAGGGACAGTCCGAGCAGCGCGGCGACGACCACGGGCAGCAGCCACCAGGCGTTGACGCCGCCGTGGACGAGGCCCGCCGTGGCGGCGAGGGCCAGGACCACGCCCAGCGCCACGCGCCAGTCGTCGCCGATCACGAAGTCGTACCAGAACGCCGCGAAGGCGCGGATCCGGCTCATGCGACACGTCCTTCAACAGAGGCGGCGGCCACCGGAGTGGCCGGCGCGGGGGCGGGGACGCGGCGAAGCAGCGCCACGTAGCCGAGCGCGAGCGCGGCCACCGCCGGGACGAGGGCCAGCAGCGCGGTGTCCGAGCCAGGCCAGTGGGCACCCGCTCCCTCGACGGACCAGAACAGGCCGAAGGCGGTGAGCATGGTGCCCACCACGAACTTCATGGTGTTCTCGGGCATCCGCGCCAGCGGGGCGCGGACCGCGAAGCCCACGGCTGTGATGATCGCGACGGCGGCCACCGCGCCCAGGACCGCGACCGGCAGGTTGTGCTGGTTGGTGCCGAAGGTGACGACGATGAACGCCACTTCGAGTCCCTCCAGGAAGACGCCCTTGAAGGACAGGGTGAAGGCGTACCAGTCCTGCACCATCCCCCGGCCCCCGGCGGCGGCGCCCCGGGCGGCGGCCAGCTCCTTGGCGTAGGCGCCGGCTTCGTCGTGCAGGGCCTTGTGGCCCGAGGCGCGCAGCACGGCCTTCCGCAGCCACTGCAGGCCAAAGACCAGCAGCAGGGTGCCGACGACCAGGCGCAGCGCCCCCAGCGGGATCAGGCCGATCGCCGGGCCAAGCGCGGCGACGGTGGCCGCGAGCGCGGCCAGGGCGGCCAGGGTGCCCTGGACGGCAGAGCCCCAGTGCCGGCCGGTGCCTGCCGCCAGCACGATCGTGAGTGCCTCGACGGCCTCGACCGCGCAGGCGAGGAGCACCGTGACGAAGAGGATCCAGCTGTTCATGCCGTTGGCCGCATCGGTTGCATGCTTGAGATTCTAACCGTCGTTACATCGGAAAAGCGATGACCGGCTGCCTTTCGTTACAGGTCAAGACTTGGTAATGATTTTCATGGCTAGCCCATTGGAGGTAGTTCTGAAAACCGTTTCCATCTAACCTGGTCCCATGACGATTCCGCTGCAGCAGACTGTGCCCCCGGGGGCTGGCCAGGAGACCGCCCGAGTGCTGGAACTGCGCGGTGCCGCGGTGCGCGTCGGTGGCCGGACGCTGTGGTCGGGCGTGGACCTCCAGGTCCGGGCCGGGGAGTTCGTGGCGGTGCTCGGCCCGAACGGGGTCGGCAAGTCCACGATGGTCAAGGTGCTGCTCGGGGTGCTCCCGACCGCCGCGGGTGAGGTCCGGGTGCTGGGGGAGCGCCCCGGCCAGGCCGGCGCCCGCGTCGGCTATCTGCCGCAGCGCCGCAGTTTCGATCCTGGTCTCGGCATCCGCGGTCTGGACGTGGTGCGGCTGGGCCTGGACGGCGACCGCTGGGGCATACCGCTGCCGGGGCGCGGCCGTCAGGCGCGCGAGCGCGTCGCCGAGGTCGTCGAGCTGGTCGGCGCGAGTGCCTACGCGCATCGCCCGATCGGGCAGTGCTCCGGCGGTGAGCAGCAGCGGCTGCTGATCGCGCAGGCGCTGGTGCGGCGCCCTGAGGTGCTGCTGCTGGACGAGCCGTTGGACAGCCTGGACCTGCCCAACCAGAGTGCGGTGGCCGCGCTCATCGGGCGGATCTGCCATGAGCAGGGCGTTGCGGTGGTCATGGTCGCGCACGACGTCAATCCGATCCTGCACCACCTGGACCGGGTGGTGTATCTGGCCGAGGGCGGCGCGGCATGCGGAACGCCGGCCGAGGTGATCACCTCCGAGACGCTGACCCGCCTGTACGGCACGCCGGTGGAGGTGCTGCGCACCCGCGACGGGCGTCTGGTCGTCGTCGGGCAGCCCGAGGCCCCGTCCACCCACGGCGGTCACCATGCCGCTGGCTGACGCCTCGTCGACCGGGTGGTCCTGGAACCTGGTCGCGGACTTCCAGCAGATGTGGTCCTACCCGTTCATGGTCAACGCCTTCCGGGCCGGGGCGGTGGTGGCCGTGGTCGCCGGAGCAGTGGGCTGGTTCATGGTGCTGCGCCGGCAGACCTTCGCCGGGCACACCCTGTCGGTGGTCGCGTTCCCCGGTGCGGCCTTCGCCACCCTGGTCGGGATCAGTCTCAGCCTCGGCTACTTCGGGTTCTGCGTCGCCGCCGCGCTGGCCCTCGCCGCGCTCCGGCGGGACGGGCAGGCCGGCGGTGCGGGGGAGTCAGCCGCCACCGGCGTGGTGCAGGCGTTCCTGCTGGCCTGCGGCTACCTGTTCATGGCCCTGTACAAGGGCCTGCTGGAGGGCCCGCAGGCGTTGCTCTTCGGCAGCTTTCTGGGGATCACCACCGGCCAGGTCGCGGTCCTGGCCGTCGTCGGCGTGGTGGTCCTGGCGGTGCTGGCGGTGATTGGCCGCCCGCTGCTGTTCGCGTCGGTCGATCCGCAGGTCGCCGCCGGGCGCGGGGTGCCGGTGCGGCTGCTGTCCACACTGTTCCTGGTGCTGCTCGGCGCGGCGACCGCCGAGGCCGCGCAGATCACTGGGGCGCTGCTGGTGTTCGCGCTGATGGTGCTGCCTGCCGCCACCGCGCAGGTCCTCACCGCCCGGCCGGGCCTGAGCCTGCTGCTGACCGTGCTGATCGGTTTCGCGGTGACCTGGCTGGGCCTGGTCGCCGCGTTCTACTGGCCCTATCCGCTGGGATTCTTCGTGACCACCTTCGCCTTCGCCGGATTCCTGGCGGCGCACGCCGCTCGTGCGCTTCAGGGCGTGCGGGCTCGCTCGGGCGGAACTCTGCTGCAGGCGGGTGCCGCATGACCGTGCTCGCCGCCTCGGCCTGGAGCCAGCCCTTCTTCCACCACGCCCTGCTCGCCGGGACGTTCATCGCGCTCGCGGCCGGCCTGGTGGGGTACTTCCTGGTGCTGCGCGCCCAGGTCTTCACCGGGGACGCCCTGAGCCATGTCGCTTTCACCGGCGCGATGGCGGCCCTGGCCGGAGGGTACGACCTGCGTGTCGGCCTCTTCGTCGGCTGTGTCGGAGCCGGCCTGCTGCTGGCCGGGATCGGCCGCGCTGGGCGCGCGGACGACGTGGTGATCGGCAGCGCCTTCGCCTGGATCCTGGGCCTGGGCTCCTTCTTCCTGACTCTCTACACCACCTCGCGCAGCGGCGCGATGGGCGGAGCCGGGACCAGCGTGCTGTTCGGCACGATCTTCGGCCTGGACGGCGGGCAGACCCTGGTCGCGGTCCTGGTCGCGGCCGCGATCAGCGCGGTGATGGTGCTGATCGCCCGCCCGCTGCTGTTCGCGACCGTGGACGAGGCGGTGGCCGCCGCGCGCGGCGTCCCGGTTCGCCTTCTCGGCTTCGGATTCCTGGCTCTGGTCGGGGCATGCGCGGGGGAGGCCACCCAGGCGGTCGGCTCGCTGCTGCTGCTCGGGCTGCTCGCCGCCCCGGCCGGTGCTGCACTGCGGCTGACCGTCCGTCCGTTCGTGGGCCTGGCCCTGTCGGCGGGACTGGCGGTGGGCGAGATGTGGGCGGGGCTGGCCGCCAGCGCCCTGATCCCCAGCCTGCCGCCCAGCTTCGCCATCATGGCCGCAGCCACCGCCGCCTACGGCGCGACGTTCCTGTTCCGCCCGACCGTAGGCTCCGCGCCACGGCCGGTCGCCGCGTAGCCGGTCCTCCGCGCGGGCACTCAGCCGGGTCTGCCGCCGGTGGCACGGGAGTTGGCGAGAGCCAGCACGGCCGCCACCTCGCCGAGGGCTGCGGTGACCACGCCGACGACCGGCTCGGGTCCTGCTGTCCCGGCCCGGTGGAACGTGGAGACGACCCGGTGTCCCACTCCGGGCAGACCGGCCGTGGCCACCCGGCCGGGGGAGACGTCGGCGAGGGCGAGCAGGGGCACGACGGCCGCCCCGAGACCGGCCTCGACCAGGGCGAGCACGGCGGGGAACTCCATGCACACGTGGGCCGGGGTCCGGGTGAACGCATGCTCCGCCGAGAGGCGTGCGAGGGCCTGGCCGCAGGCCGAGTCCGGTGGTGCGGCGACCCATGGCGCGTCGGCGAGGTCCGCGATCGTTCGTACCCTGGCCGCCCAGCCCGGCGGCACCACGATGCGGTACTCGTCCTGGAGGATGGGCCGACCGGTGACACCGGCCGTCGGCGGTCGGGCGGCTGCGGCTACCGAGTCCTGCTCGGTGATGAGGACGTCGACCCCGCCGGTCCTGAGCTCGCGCAGCGCCGCCGCGCCCTCGGTGTCGACCACGCCGATGTCGATGTCCGGATGCTCGATCGCGAGGCGGGCGATGGCCGGGACCACGATGTGACGTACCGCGGTCGGAAACGCCGCGACCACGACCCGGCCCGCGGCGCGTCCCGCCAGCGCAGCCAACTCCCGGTGAGCCTCCTGGAGTTCACGCTCGATTCGCTCCGCGCGAGCCGCGAGCAGCCGACCTGCGGCGGTCAGCTCGACCCGGCGGTGGGTGCGGTCGAGCAGGGCGACCCCGGTCTCACGCTCCAACTGGGCGATCTGCTGGGATACGGCCGAGGGAGTGAGGTGGAGCAGCTTGGCAGCGTCCATGACCCCGCCGCGGACCGCCACCGCGTGCAGGACCCGCAGCCGCCGAGGGTCGATGTCCATGCCGAGCCGCCTTCCTTCCCGCGCTTCCCGCGCTTCCCGTTCATGCCGACTCTTCGCGCCGACTGTCGCGTCACTTAAGAAACTATCGATTGAACTTCAGTATCGCTTCATCGAAGCTTGATCCATGACGCGTACCGACCCCACCGCCCCCGCCACCGACCTGCGGGTCCAGTTCGACGCCGAGGTCACCTTCCGCAACGGCGGATCGCTCCGTGTCCAGGGCTTCCGCCTGGACACGGACCGAGCGGACCTCGACCAGGACGAGGTGGCTCTGCGCCTGGTACGCCATCTGGGGCTGCTCATGGTCGACACCGTCACCGTGGACAAGCTCACCGTGGTCCATGAGCAGCACAAGGGCTCGCGAGGCGCGGGGGGAGGCATCCCGGCCGCGCGGCGACTGGTCGAGCTCAGCCATCCCATCCACCACGGCATGGTCACCTACCCGGGCCTGCCCGGACCGGAGCTGAGCGACCATCTGTCCCGCGAGGCGTCCCACGACCACTACGCCGAGGGCACCGAGTTCCAGATCGGGCGGATCAGCATGGTCGCCAACACCGGCACCTACCTGGACACCCCGTTCCACCGCTTCGGAGACGGGGCCGACCTGTCCGGCATCGGGCTGGAGAAGCTCGCCGACCTGGACGGGATCGTCGTCCGGGTCGGCCACGACGCCGTCGCAGCGGACGACCCCGGACGCGCGATCGACGTCCTCGCCCTCGCTCCGCACGAGGTGACCGGCCGCGCCGTCCTCATCCACACCGGCTGGGACCGCCACTGGGGCACCGACCAGTACGGAAGCGGCCACCCGTTCCTGACCCGTCGGGCCGCCGAGTGGCTCGCCGCACAGAGGCCCGCGCTGGTGGGGATCGACTCCCTGAACGTTGACGACACCGAGGACGGAACGCGTCCGGCGCACACCACCCTGCTGGCGGCGGGCATCCCCGTGGTCGAGCACCTACGCGGCCTGGAGCAGCTCCCCTCGGACGGCTTCCGCTTCCACGCGGCGCCGCCGCGCGTCGTCGGCATGGGGACGTTCCCGGTGCGGGCCTTCGCGGTGCTCGACGGCATCGACTCGGACGGCGTCCGGTGAGCGTGGTCGTCGGCCTCGTCGGCTGGGCCGCGGCCGCCGCGTTGCTGGCCGCCTACGCTCTGGTCTCCAGCGGGCGCCTCTCCGGCGCCGGCCTCCGCTTCCAGGTCCTCAACCTGACCGGTGCGGCGGGACTGACACTCAACTCCGCGATCCACCGGGCCTGGCCGTCAGTAGCGCTGAACATCATCTGGATCGTCATCGGCGCGGTGGCGCTGGCCCGCGGTGGCTCCCCTCGGGACGGGGTCTCCTGCTGAACCGCGCCCGGTTCTCCGTCGCCGGGCGGCCGCCCTGCTACTGCTGCCGCTGGCGCGCGAGGAACGACGGGCCGGGGAGTCAGCGCAGCGCCGGGTGGTCGGCGATGACGGTGCAGGAGCCCGGGGCGATCTCGGTGAAGCCCGCGTCGCGGACCATCGGCAGGGTCGACCCGGCCAGCGTCGCCCACAGCTCGGGCGCCGCGGTGCGGACGGCGAGCGGGAAGCCGGCCTCCCGCCAGGCCGCGCGCTCCTCCACGGGCAGGGCCCACCAGGTGAGCTGAGCCCCATGGCCGGCCTGGGCCATGGACTTGCCGGTGGACATGCTGACTCCCGGATTGAACCAGAGCACCGGGGAACCGGGGTCGGGATCGGTCGGCGGCTCGGGGTCGTCCAGCTCCGTGCCCGAGACCTGGAGCTTGACCAGCTCCTTGGGCCAGCCGTCCAGCGGCACCGGCGGGAAGACCCGCACTTCCGCCGCCTTCCCGGTCACGGTCACCCCGGGCAGGTCCAGGGCCTTGCGCCACTCCGAGCCACGCGCCCGACGCACGACCTTGCGGATCCTGGCGTCCTCCCAGGCGTGGACGGCCTGCGCCCATTCCCCGTCCGCCGCCGTGGTGCGCTCGTCGGACAGCAGCGAGAGCACCGCGCGTGCCGCCGTCTCCAGGGCGTCGGTGTGCGCGGGAGGCTCGGTCCGCTCGATGCGGACCACGAGCGGCAGCACGAACTGGGGCGCGGCGTCACGGTCGGCGGAGCGGTCGGCGAAGGGGCTGCTGCTGGGGCTGGGGCTGGTCATCGCTCCATTCTGGCAGCCCGGTGCGCCTGCCTGGGGCGTCGGGTCCGACGTCGGGTCGGTGCGCTGAGCCCGGCGGGGTCAGCTGCTGAAGCCGACGTGCACATGGTCGTGGTGGGTGTCGTCCGAGAAGAACTGGTTGCCGCTTCCTCCGCTCAACTGCCAAGGGCCGCCCACGTTGTACGAGCCCGCTGCGGCCGCCGCGCGCATGAACCCCTGCACCAGCGACTGGGACGTGGCCGGGTCCACGACGGCGTGGCCGTCGACCCGCCACACGTCGAACGCCCGCCCCTGGGGGTGGTCGCTGGGGCGGGTCGTGCCGAAGACGTCGAGGGGATGGCCGGAGCGGACCACGCTCAGCTCCATCCGGTAGCTGCGGGACAGGGTGAGCAGGGCCTCCAGCACGCTGTCGTGGATGGTGCCGCTGTGCAGGTCGGCCTCGGCGGCCGGCGGCAGGGTGATCGCCGAGCTGGCCAGCACCCGCTGCGCGGCGGAGGGCAGCGGGGTGACGGCCGGACCGGGCTGGGCAGGGTGCAGGGCGGTGACCGTCCAGCGGGGCTGAGCCAGGGAGAGCCGTACGTCCACGGTGGTGCCGCCCGGGACGACCAGGCCGTTCGCGTCCTGGGTCCACTGGCGGCAGACGACCAGCACGCTGGCCGAGTCGCTCAGGATTCCGCCGTACTGGGCCTCCAGGACCTGGAGCGCGGCGCGGGGCGCCTGGCTGAGCAGCGCGCCCGCCTGCCCGGCCAGCGCCGGATCGAGTCCGAGGGCGGCGACCCGGGACCGGGCCGCGGCCGTGCCCTGCTGTCCCTGGGACCAGTTGCCGAGGGCCTCGACCAGCTGTACCGCACGCAGCTTGACCTGCGGGTCGATGTCGTTGCTGCTCGGCTGCCACACGGTGACGGCCGGCAGCGCGGCACCGGAGGCGGAGGGGGACGCGGAGGCGGTCGTCGGAACTCCGGTCGGCGTCCGCGTCGTCGCCGTCAGCGGTGGAGTCGGCGACGTGGGCGCGGGGGCGGGCGCATGAGTGTGCCCCGCGCCGCACCCGGCCGCACCCAGCAGGCCTGCCGCCGTGCCCGCGAGCAGGGTCCGCCTGCTGAGGGAGTTCACCCGACCAGTCTGCCACCGCGCGCCGGTACAGACCGGCACCATCCGGCTCGGTTTACCCCACTCGCCTCGCCGACGCGCACCCCGGCAGGACCGGTCGGGGCCAGGACCAGGACCCCTCGACGGGCTGACGGAACATCAGAAAGCGAAGAGGAAGTTGCAGCTTGGCCCCTATGTCAGGGCCCCCCACCGCAGGCCCTTGACAGGTCGGCGATTCCTCGCAACTCTTACGCATCGCCACTTAGTAAAACTCCCTAACTAACATCGCCCATGGTCGGAGGCTGCGCCACATGGTTGACGGTGACCGGAGCACGGCGGTCGCGGGCAGGGACACCGACCCAGGGCGACCCAGGGCGACCCACGACGAGTGACTCCCTCAGTGAAAGGCGAAACCGTGAAGACAGGAAGCCTCTTCAGAAAGAGAGCGAAGGCTCTCGGTGTGACCGCAGTCGTCGCCTCCACGCTGCTGGTCAGCGCGTGCGGATCCAGCGGGCACAGCGGCAGCACCGCCACCGGCAAGCGCGGCGGCGTGCTCACCATCTCCAATGAGAGCGGCGGGCTCTGGACCTGCTCGTTCAACCCGTTCAACAGCTCCGTGAACTTCCTGGCCACCGGCAACGTGTACGAGCCGCTGGTCTTCGTCAACGCTCTGCAGAACGACAAGACCACTCCCTGGCTCGCGACCAAGTGGGCCTGGAGCAACGGCAACAAGACCATGACCTTCACCATCCGCAGCGGCGTGAAGTGGAGCGACGGTCAGGCTATGTCGGCCGCCGACGTGCTGTTCACCTTCAACCTGCTGAAGCAGTTCCCGGCGCTCGACCTCAACTCGATCTGGTCGGTGCTGTCCTCGGTCACCCAGGTGGGCAGCGACCAGATCGCGGTCACCTTCAAGTCGCCCGCCGTGCCGTACTTCTACTACATCGCCGACCAGCTTCCCATCGTGCCCCAGCACATCTGGTCCTCGATCAAGGACCCGGTCTCCTTCAAGGACGACAAGCCCATCGGCACCGGCGCCTACGTCGTCAACCCCTGTACGCCGCAGAACATCACCTACACCGCCAACCCGGTCTACTGGCAGCCGGGACTGCCCAAGGTCACCACCGTGAAGTACCCGGCGTTCACGTCCAACGACCCGGCCAACACCTATCTGGCCACCGGGCAGGCGCAGTGGGGCAGCCAGTTCATCCCCAACATCGACAAGTTCTACTCCGCGCGCAGCAAGGACAACCACACCTGGTCGCCGCCGATCACCCAGGTGTCGATGTTCCTCAACGAGAAGGTCGCACCGCTGGACAATCCGGTGGTCCGCCAGGCGCTCGCCTACGCGACGGACCGTCAGAAGGCGTCCACCATAGGCGAGGGCGGCCAGGAGCCGCCCGGCCACCAGCTCGGCGTGGTCACCGAGACCTACCCGGACTGGGTCGACGCGACCGCCAAGGGCAAGGACGACTACACCTACAACCCGACCAAGGCCGCCCAACTGCTCGAGGGCATCGGCGCCAAGAAGGGCCCGGACGGCATCTATGTGCTGAACGGCAAGAAGCTCAGCTTCACCGTGATCAACCAGGGCGGCTACGGCGACTGGGTGGCCTCGCTGCAGGTCGTCGCGCAGGGCATGAAGGCGGCCGGCATCGGTCTGACCATCGACAACCTGTCCAACGACGACTGGACCAACAAGCTGTTCAACGGCAAGTTCGAGATCGGCTACTACGGTGAGACCGGCGGCCCCGCGCCGTACTACGAGCTGCGCCAGTTCCTCTACTCGGCCAACAGTGCCCCGATCGGCCAGCCGGCGTCGACCAACTTCGAGCGGTACAGCAACCCCGCCGCCGACGCCCTGCTCGACCAGTACGCCTCCACGGCCGACCCGGCGGAGCAGAAGGACATCATCGGGCAGCTGGAGCAGATCATGCTCAAGGACGTCCCGGTGATCCCGGTGACCGAGTCGGTGGCCTGGTACCAGTACAACACCGCGAAGTTCACCGGCTGGGTCACCCAGCAGGACCCCTACGCCGTCCCGGCCGCGTTCTCCTACCCGGACATGGGCCAGATGCTGCTGCACCTGCAGCCCAAGTAGCCGACCCAGCAGACCCGTACAAGAGAAGAGAGAGGTCCACAGGGTGAGATTTCTGATCCGCCGCCTGGGGTTCTTCGTGCTCACCCTGTGGGCCGCACTCACCATCAACTTCGCCATCCCGCACATGCTCCCGGGCAACCCGGTCACCGCGATGATGGCCCGCTACCACGGCAGGCTGCACGGACAGGCGCTGCAGGCGGTCGAGGCCGCCCTCGGCATCAACAGCCACCAGAGCCTGCTCTCGCAGTACGTCACCTACCTGCACAACTGCGCCACCTTCAACTTCGGCATCTCGGTGGCCAACTTCCCCACGCCGGTCACCAGCGTCGTCGGGGCGGCGATCCCGTGGACGCTCGGCCTGGTCGGGGTCACCACCGTGCTCGCGTTCGTCATCGGCACCGGGATCGGGGCGCTCGCCGCCTGGAAGCGCGGCGGGAAGCTGGACAGCGTGCTGCCGCCGCTGTTCGTGGTCGCCACCGGACTGCCCTACTTCTGGGTCGCGATCATGCTGATCATGGTGTTCGCGGAGATCAACCCCTGGCTGCCGACCGCGTTCGGCAGCGACAGCAGCATCGCGACCGGGTGGAACAGCGACTTCGTCAGCACCGTGCTCCAGCACGCCGTGCTGCCGGCCGGGTCGATCCTGCTCACCTCCGCCGGTGTGTGGGTGCTGACCATGCGCAACACCATGATCACCACGCTGGCCGAGGACTACGTCCGGATGGCCAGGGCCAAGGGCCTGCCCGGTCGGCGGATCATGCTCGACTACGCCGCCCGCAACTCAATCCTGCCCAACCTGACCGGATTCGCCATGTCCCTCGGGTTCGTGGTCAGCGGCGCGGTGCTGGTCGAGTACGTCTTCGCCTACCCCGGGGTCGGCTTTCAGCTGGTCCAGGCCGTGGACAACGAGGACTTCCCGGTCATGCAGTGCCTGTTCCTGGTGATCACCGTGGCGGTGCTGCTCTCCGTGCTGCTCGCCGACATCGTGACCGCCCTCCTCGACCCCCGGACCCGGTCCGCCCGCTGACAGCGTGAGGTAGCAACCCCCATGGCAACCCTGTTCCGAGCGATCCGGCACAACGGCAAGGCCGCAGCCGGACTGCTGATCCTGATCTTCTTCCTGGTACTCGCCGCGGTACCGGACCTGATCGCCCCGGGGAACCCGGCGACGATCACCAACGACGTCTCGCTCGGCATCTCCGGGCAGCACTGGCTCGGCACCACCGGCTTCGGCCAGGACATCCTGGTCCAGGTGGTGCACGGAGCCCGGCCCGCCCTGCTCATCGCGGTCGTCTCCGGCCTGCTCGCCACCGTGCTCTCGGTCCTGGTCGGCGTCAGTGCCGCGTACCTCGGCGGAATCTGGGACGACGTGCTGAACCTCTTCACCGACGTGGTGCTGGTGATCCCCACTCTGCCGCTGGTGGTGGTGATCGCCGGGTACTTCTCGCACCACAGCATCACCGTCATGATCATCGCCCTGGTGGTCACCGGATGGTCCTTCGGCGCACGGCAGTTGCGGGTCCAGGCGCTGTCGCTGCGGAACCGGGACTTCCTGGAGGCCGCCCGGGTCCGCGGCGAACGCCGCTCCTACATCATCATGTTCGAGCTGCTGCCCAACATGACGTCACTGATCGTCGCCAACTTCCTCGGCGCGGCGCTCTACTCCATCCTCACCGCCTCCGGCTTGGAGTTCCTGGGCCTCGGAGACGTCAACTCCTATGACTGGGGCACGATGCTGTACTGGGCGCAGAACCAGTCCGCGCTGCAGACCGGCGGATACGTCTGGGCCGCCGTTCCCGGACTCTGCATCGCACTCCTCGGCACCGCCTTCGCGCTGCTCAACAACGCCTTCGACGAGATCAGCAACCCCGCACTGCGTCCGGTGAGGAGGCTCCGTGTCGCTTCGTGACGTCCCCTACCAGACTGCCCCGTCGCCCCTGCTGGAGGTCCGCGACCTGACCGTCGAGTACGCCACCGCGACCGGCTCGGCCCTGGCGGTCGACAAGGTCGGATTCACGCTCGACAAGGGCGAGTTCCTCGGCATCGTCGGTGAGTCGGGCTGCGGCAAGTCGACGCTGCTGTTCGGCATCGCACAGCTGCTCAGCCCGCCGGCCGGGATCACCGGCGGCAGCGTGTCCTTCAAGGGCCGCAACCTGGTCACGATGACGGCCAGGCAGCTCAACGCGATCCGCTGGTCCGAGCTCTCGGTGGTCATGCAGAGCGCGATGAACGCGCTCAACCCGGTGAAGACCATCGGCTCGCAGTTCCGCGACGTACTGCGGGCGCACAGCTTCGACACCGATATCGCCGTCCGCTCCCGCGAGGTGATGGAACTGGTCGGAGTCGACCCGGTGCACCTCGGCAGCTACCCGCACCAGTTGTCCGGCGGGATGCGGCAGCGCGCCATGATCGCGATGGCGCTGCTGTTCACGCCCGACCTGATCATCATGGACGAGCCGACCTCCGCACTGGACGTCGTCGCGCAGCGGTCGCTCATGGTGCAGATCAAGGAACTCCAGCGCGAGCTGGGTTTCGCGATCATCTTCGTCACCCATGACATGTCGCTGGTGAGCCACTTCTCCGACCAGCTGATCGTCATGTACGGCGGGCAGATCGCCGAGTTCGGCGACACCAGGACCGTGTTCGACACCCCCCGCCACCCCTACAGCCGCGGCCTGTTGGACGCCTTCCCGTCCATCCGCGGCCCCAAGGTCCCGCTGCTCGGCATTCCCGGGAGTCCGCCCGACCTCTCCGACCTGCCCCCGGGCTGCCGCTTCGCGGCCCGCTGCCCGAGCGTCATGCCCTCCTGCACGCAGACCGGGCCCGAACTGTACGACGTCGACCAGGTCCTCGTTCGCTGCCTGCTGCACGCGCCCGGCCAGGTCAGCAAGGAGGAGGTGCCGGCATGAACCAGCCACTGTTCAACGAGCCGTTCAACGAGCCGTTCAACGAACCCCTCAACTCCGCCGCGAACGCCGCGCGGGAGGACGAACCGCTGCTGAGGGCGAACGGCCTCACCCGGCACTTCCAGATCGGCGGGATCTTCTCCCGGAGGAACCTGCACGCGGTCGACGGCGCCGACTTCAGCATCGGCCGCAACGAGATCGTGGCGCTCGCGGGCGAGAGCGGCAGCGGCAAGTCGACCATCGCCCGACTGCTGGCGATGGTCTACCAGCCCACCGCCGGAGAGATCCTCTTCGAGGGCAGGCCGCTGTCGGGGCTGCGCTCCCGCAAGGACGTGCTGGCCTACCGGAGCCAGGTGCCGATGGTGTTCCAGGACCCGTTCAGCTCCATCAACCCGGTGTACCGGATATCCCACGGCATCCTGCGCACGCTCAAGCTGCACCGCCCGGAGCTGGACCAGGCGCAGCGGGTCGCCGAGGCCGAGCGCCTGCTCACCGTCGTCGGCCTCACCCCCGCCGCCCAGTACATGGCGAAGTTCCCCTACGAGATGAGCGGCGGCCAGCGCCAGCGCATCGGCTTCGCCCAGGCGCTCGCCTCCAACCCCAAGCTGATCATCGCGGACGAGCCCGTCTCCATGCTGGACGTCTCGATCCGGATCGGGCTGCTCAACCTGATGACCGAGCTGCGTGACCGCTCGAACGTCTCCTTCCTCTACATCACCCACGACCTGGCCAGCGCGCGCTACGCGGCGGACCGGCTGATCGTCATGTACGCCGGGCACATCGTCGAGCAGGGCCCGATCGAGGACATCCTCGCCGCCCCCAAGCACCCGTACACGCAACTGCTGCTGTCCACCGTCCCCGACCCCCGCGCGCCGCTGGCCGACCTGGCCGGCGCCGACCGCGGCGAGCCGCCGAAAGTGGTCGACCCCAGGCCGGGCTGCCGCTTCCGGGCCCGTTGCCCGGTCGCCGTCGCCGAGTGCGCGACCGTCACCCCGGAGCTCCGGCTGCTCGGCGACCGGCACTCCGCGGCCTGCCACGTCGCCAACGCGACGCCGTCGCCGACTCCGACGCCGACTCCGACCGTGCCGCCGACGCGGCCCGTGCCCACCAACGCTCCGACACACAAGGACTTCGCATGAAACTGACCGTTGTCGGCGGCGGCTCGACCTACACCCCGGAACTGGTCGACGGCATCGCGCGGCTGCGCGACCGGCTGCCGGTCAGCGAACTCGTCCTGGTCGACCCCGACGCCACGCGCCTGCCGCTCGTCGGCGGCGTGTCGGCACGCATCATGGCCGCCTACGGCCATCCCGCCAAGGTCCGCTGGACCACCGACCTGGAGGACGGCGTCGAGGGCGCCGGCGCGGTGCTGCTGCAACTGCGCATCGGCGGCCAGGCGGCCCGCGCCAGGGACGAGACCTGGCCGCTGGAGTGCGGTTGCGTCGGCCAGGAGACCACCGGCGCCGGCGGCCTGGCCAAGGCCCTGCGCACCGTCCCGGTCGTGCTCGACATCGCCGACACGGTACGACGACTGGCCGCGCCCGACGCCTGGATCATCGACTTCACCAACCCGGTCGGGATCGTCACCCGCGCCCTGCTCGACGCCGGACACCGGGCCGTGGGCCTGTGCAACGTCGCCATCGGCTTCCAGCGCCGCTTCGCGTCCGCTGCCGGGGTCGATCCGAGCAGAGTCGCCCTGGACCACTTCGGGCTGAACCACCTCACCTGGATCCGCGGCGTGCGGATCGACGGCGAGGAGGTGCTGCCGCAGATCCTCGCCGAACGCGCCGAGGAGATCGCCGAGGACATCGAACTGCCGGTCCCGCTGGTCCAGCGGCTCGGTGTCATCCCCTCCTACTACCTGCGCTACTACTACCAGCACGACGTCGTGGTCGAGGAGTTGCGCGGCGCACAGACCCGCGGCGCGGCGGTCGCCGACATCGAACGGCGGCTGCTCGAGATGTACGCCGACCCGACCCTGGACCGCAAGCCCGACCTGCTCGCCGAGCGCGGCGGCGCGTTCTACTCCGAGGCGGCCGCGAATCTGCTCGCCTCGCTGGTGGCCGGCACCGGCGACGTCCAGGTGGCCAACGTCCGCAACAACGGCACCATGCCGTTCCTGGCGGACGACGCGGTGATCGAGGTGCCGGCGCTGATCGGCGGCGACGGCGCCGTACCGCTGCCGGTCGCCGCCGTGCCGCCGCGCTACTCCGGGCTGATCTCGCACGTCAGCGCCTACGAGGAGGTGGCGCTCGAAGCCGCTCTGCTCGGCGGTCGCGACCGCGTCTTCGAGGCGCTGCTCGCCCATCCGCTGATCGGCCAGTACGACCCGGCGGAACGCCTCACCGACCTGCTGCTGCACGAGAACAAGGACTACCTGGCGTGGATCTGACGAGACCTGTGGGGGGCCTGCCGGCGGTGCTCGCCATCGACGGCGGGAACAGCAAGACCGATCTCGCGCTGATAGCCGAGGACGGGAGCCTGCTCGCGAGCGTCCGCGGCCCGGGCTCGACCGCACCCGACGGAACGACGCTCGCACCGCTCGTCGCCGAGGTCGCCCGGCGCGCCGGCCTCGACGGCGACGGCCCGGTCGCCAGGCACACCTCGGCCTGCCTGGCCAACGTGGACCTGCCCGAGGAAGAGACCAGGCTCGCCGCCGAACTCGCCGAGCGGGGCTGGTCGCAGAGCTCCCAGGTGCTCAACGACACCTTCGCGCTGCTGCGCTCCGGCACCCACCGGCCATGGGGCGTGGCGATGGTGTGCGGAGCGGGGATGAACTGCGCCGGGGTCGGCCCCGACGGCCGCACCGCCCGGTTCCTCGCGCTGGGGCACTACACCGGTGACTGGGGCGGCGGCCGCTGGCTGGGCAGCGAGATCATGTACGCGGCGATCCGGGCCGAGGACGGCCGGGGCCCGGAGACGCTGCTGCGCCGTCAGGTCGCCGCCTACTTCGGCGAGGCGACGATGCATGACGTGGCCGTCGCGGTGCACGTCGGCCGGCTCGGCGAGGAGGAGATCATCAAGCTGACGCGGGTGCTCTTCGCCGCCGCCGACGAGGGCGACGCCGTCGCCGAGGCGCTGGTGGACCGGCAGGCCGAGGAGGTGTTCCTGATGGCCCGCTCGGTCCTGGACCGGTTGGACCTCGCCGGTACGGACGTGGAGGTCGTACTCGGCGGCGGCATCCTGGCGAGCCGTCACCCTCTGCTCACCGAGGGCGTCGAGTCCCGGCTCAAGCAGCACGCCCCGGCGGCGCTGCCCTGCTACGCCGACGTCCCGCCGGTCGCCGGCGCAGCCCTGCTGGGACTGGACCATCTGGGCGCCCCGGCAGAGGCGTTGGCCCAACTCCGCGCCTCGTACTGACGGCGCGGCCGGCGCCCGGCCAACCTCCTCCGTTATGACTTTGTGGACACATGCCCATAAGATCTGGACGTGTGTCCATAAAGTCTGCGAACCCGAGGTGACGATCATGGAGATGACCGCGAGCGTGCTGGTCGGCCTGGTGGCCGTGCTGCACGTCTACATCATGGTGATGGAGATGTTCCTGTGGGAGCGCAAGCCAGGTCGTGAACTTTCGGGCTTTGACCCGGAGATGGCCCGTGCGACCGCGCCCCTGGCCGCGAACCAGGGCCTCTACAACGGGTTCCTCGCCGCGGGGTTGATCTGGGGCCTGATCGCCGCCGACCCGACCGGGTACCGGGTCCAGGTCTTCTTCCTGAGCTGCGTCGTCGTCGCGGGCCTCTACGGCGGCGTCACCGCGAACCGGAGGATCCTGCTGGCCCAGGCGCTGCCGGGCGCGCTCGCCCTGGCCGCGGTCCTGGCGGCCGGATGACCGCCCCGGCGGGTGACCCGCGCACGGCCCGTACCCGGGCGGCCCTGCGCCGGGCCCTGCTGGAGGAGTGTGCGGAACGTCCGCTCGAAGACCTGACCGTGGCCGCCCTGGTGCGCCGGGCCGGTCTCGGCCGGGCCACGTTCTACCTGCACTACCCGGACCTCCAGGCACTGGCCGTCGACGCCTGCGCCGAGGTGGTCCGCGACGCCGTCGACGCCCTGCACGCCTGGCGCGGCGCCCCCGACCCGGCCGCCCCGCCCCCCGCGCTGGCCGCGTTCCTCGCCGACATCACCCCGCACGCCCCGCTCTACCGCGCCTTGCTCCGGCCCGGCGGCAGCGGCCCGCTCGGCGAGCTGCTGCACCAGGAGCTGCGCGAACGCAGCCGCGCGGAACGCGCGCTGGTCGGCGCCCCCGCCCCCGAGCTGGTCGCCTCGGCCGTGGCGGCGGCCTTCGCCGGCGTGCTGGCCGACTGGCTGCACGGGCTCGTCCCGGGCACGCCGGAGGACCTCGCCAACCTGATCTGGCGCCTGCTGGTGGCACTCCATCGCACCCCGCTTCCGGACGGTTCGTCAGGAACGCGGTAGCGGCTTCCGGGCCTCGATCAGGAAGCGGGTGCTGTGGGCGACGAAGGGCCCGTCGGCCCGGATCCGCTCGTGCAGCGCCTTGAGTTGGCCGCGGTACTGCTCGACGGTGAAGCCGGGGACCATCCAGATCACCTTGCGCAGGAAGTAGACGACTGCGCCGATGTCGTGGAACTCGGTGCGCAGCGTCTCGAACCGCAGGTCCCTCACCTCCAGGCCGGCGGCTTCGGCGGCGGCCCGGGCGTCGTCGGGGTGGCGGCCGCGCCGGGCCTCCGGGGGCTGCGGGCCGAGGAAGAACTCGACCAGTTCGAACACGCTGGCGGGGCCGACCTGCTGGGAGAAGTACGTCCCGCCCGGTTGCAGCACCCGGGCGATCTCCGCCCACCAGGTGGTCACCGGGTGGCGGCTGACCACCAGGTCGAACGCCTGGTCCGCGAAGGGCAGCGGCGGCTCGTCCGCGTCGGCGACGACAGCCACGCCGCGCGGGTGCAGCAGGGCGGTGGCCTTGGCGACGTTGGGTGGCCACGACTCCGTGGCCACCGTCAGCGCCGGCAGCTTGGGCACACCGGCGAGGACCTCGCCGCCGCCGGTCTGGATGTCCAGCGCGGCCCGGGCGTACGCCATCCGCTCGCCCATCGAGCGGGCATAGGCCCAGGACGGGCGCTCCTCGCCGGCCCGCCCGTCCAGCCAGGAGAAGTCCCAGCCGTCCACGGAGACGGAGTCGGCCTCTGCGACAAGGTCCTCGAAGGTTCGCGTCGTCATCGTGCGATCGTGACAGCGGACTCGCGAACGGGCCAACGCATTTCTCTCAACCCGTGATCGAGTCCAGTTGCTCGGGGGCGGGGCGCAGCGCCCAGATGTCGCCTCCGGGTGGGGGCGAGAGCAGGCTCTCGGCGGCTGCCGCTTTCGGGTCTCCGGCGGCAGCCGCCGCGTGGACGACGTCGGTGGCGGCGTAGGCCTGGAAGTCGAGCTCGGGGTGGGTCCACTTCACCGCGCCGGTGGCCGCGGGGATCAGGTAGTTGACGGAGGTGAGGATGCTGCCGCCCTTGGGTGTGCTGGAGTGCCAGAGGTCGACGCCGACATGCTGCCCGATCAGCGCCAGCCGGGTCAGCGCGACCAGGTTGAAGTTGGAGTAGTGCCAGCTGCGGGTGCGGGCGAGCTCCTGCGGTTCGCTTCCGTCGGCGGCCAGTTGGCCGGGCAGTAGGCGGGTCTCGACGCCCGAGGCGATGGTCTTCGCGAGCGAGGGCTGCCCGGTGGCGAGGGCGAGCGCGGACTCCTCCATGGCGGCGAAGGAGCCGTGGTTGTTGGTCGCGTTGAACTCGGCGAGGCCGCTCGGGCTGGTCCGGTTCCAGGTCAGGAATGTGCGGTACCAGCTGGTCATGGCGGTGTGGTCGGCGCTGGTCCAGGAGGGTGCGCCGGAGTCGAGGATGGCCGTGGCGTCGATGACGTCGGTGAACTGCTGGGAGAAGTCGATGCCGCCCTCGCCGCGTACGGCGGTGCTGCAGGGGATGATCTGGGCGTAGTTCAGGTTCGGGTTCATCGCGGTGGCGGGGTTGGTGAACCAGGTCCGCAGGTCGAGCTCGGCGCGCTGGGCGTACGCGGGCTTGCCGGTGTAGTACCAGGCGAGGGTGAGGTTGTAGACGGCGTTGAACATCTGGCCGCGCTCGGAGTGGTCGCTGATCCTGTCGACCGCCGGGTTGCGCTGCCCGTCCTTCTGCACGTAAGGGCAGCCCCAGGGGTTGCTGCTGGTGGGGGATTTGGTCGGCCACCAGTACGGGGCCTGGCTGAGGTAGTCGTGCTTGCTGCCGCTCGGCGGGGTCCGGGTCTTGTCCATGACCGACCAGGGGCCGGCTGTCAGTGCGGAGTCGGCACGCGCGGTGAGGAGCTTGAGCTCGGCGACCAGATCGGACTGACCCGCAGTCAGCTTGGCGCGGGTCGCCGCGAGTTGAACGCCGTCCAGGACGACGGTCTGCGGGACCGCGCCGGGCGGCGGAGTGCTCGCGGCGCCGGCTGTGGCGGTACTGATCACGCCGGCGGCCAGGAGGGCGCACACCGCCAGGGCGGAGCCGAGGGCGAGCCGCCTGCGGCGGGCGGGTGCGCGGTGCTGTGGGTCGACGGGTGGCATCGTCGGGTCTCCTTCGCGGATGTTCATAAACATGAACACTGGATACATATCTGAAGACTCATCAGCAGAGGTTAGTCCCGCTCGCGCGGAGGGTCCATGGGGAGGAGTAAGAAAGATTTACGAGATCTCGCGGTCTTGACGGTGTCCGAGGCGGCCAGTACGGTCCACCCATCGAGTAAGGAAGCTTAACTAACTTGCTTGGCCCCCACATACACCCCTCCGAGGAGTTCGTATGGGATCGTCAACTCGCCAGCTGCACAGACATCGCATACGCCGCCCCGACCGCCGGGTACTGACCGCGCTGGCCGTGGGCGGGGGACTGGTCCTCGCCGTCGTGCCGTTCGCGACCGCTCAGGCGGCGACCACGGGCCGGCTGCGGGTCGACCAGGTCGGCTATGCGAACGGCGACACCAAGGTCGCCTACCTGATGACCAGCGCGGCCGTCTCCGGTGCGACGTACCAGGTGGTCAACTCGGCCGGCAGCACGGTGGCGAGCGGAAGCGTCGCCGCCGCCAGCCGCGGTTCGTGGAATTCGGCCTATCCCGACGTGTACCCGATCGACTTCTCCGGTCTGACCGCGAACGGTACCTACCACATCGTCACCAGCGGCCCGGTGCAGGCGACTTCGGACAGCTTCCAGATCGAGAGTGCCGCCTCGCTCTACGGCACCCTGGTCACCGACGGCGTGAACTTCTACCAGAACCAGCGCGACGGCTCCGACGTCATCGCCGGTGCTCTGAAGCGCAAGCCGGCGCATCTCAACGACTCAGCAGCGACGGTCTACAAGATCCCGAGCTTCCAGTCCGGCGGCAACGGCGACGTCATCAACGGCAGTTCGCTGACCCGGATCGGCGGACCGGTGGACGTGTCCGGCGGCTGGTTCGACGCCGGTGACTACCTCAAGTTCACCTTCACCACGGCCAACGCCGACAACCTGCTCTTCGCCTCCGCCCGCGCGCTGGGGACCGGCGCCCCGGCGTCGCTGACGGCCGAGGCCCGGTACGGCAGCAGCTGGCTGAACAAGATGTGGAACCCCTCCACCAAGACCCTCTATCTCCAGGTCGGGATCGGCAGCGGCAACGCGGCGGGCACCTTCTACGGCGACCACGACCTGTGGCGGCTGCCCGAGGTGGACGACTCGGACACGGCGAGCGCCGACACCTACGCGGCCGCGCACCGGCCGGTCTTCGAGGCGGCCGCCCCCGGAGCCAAGATCGACCCGGACATCGTCGGGCGGGTCGCCGCCTCCTTCGCCTTCGCCGCCCAGGCCGACGCCGCCGCGGGGAACAGCTCCCAGGCGGCCACCGAACTCGCCAACGCCACCTCCCTGTACGCGATGGCGAACACCAGCCCGTCCAGCACCCTGGAGACGGCGGCCCCCAACGCCTACTACCCGGAGTCCATCTGGCACGACGCGATGGAACTGGGCGCGACCGAGATCACGCTGGCGCAGCAGGCCCTGGGACAGCCCAGCTCCGTCTACCAGCCGTACCTGACCCAGGCCGCGACCTGGGCCTCCGACTACATCGCGAGCGACTCCGGCAACGACACCTTCAACCTCTACGACAACAGCGCCCTGGCCCACGCCGACCTGATCACCGCGCTCGGGAAGGCGGGGAACCCGTCCGGACTCGCCGTCACCCCCGCCGCGCTCGTCGCCAACCTCAAGGCGCAGGTCGCCTCCGCCGCGAAGGTCTCGGCCGCCGACATCTTCCGCGAGGGCGGCAACTACGCCGACTTCGACGTCGACGCGCACACCTTTGGCTTCATCACCACCGAGGCCCTCTACCAGAAGGCCAGCGGCGACACCCAGTACGCGGCCTTCGCCGGCGCGCAGCGTGACTGGCTGCTCGGCGGCAACGCCTGGGGCACCAGCTTCATGATCGGCGCCGGAACCACCTTCCCCGACTGCATGGGGTCGCAGATCCCCAACATCGTCGGTTCCACCAACGGGTCCAGCCCCATCGACACCGGAGCCGTGGTCAACGGACCCAACGGCACCGGCAACTTCAGCGGCGGACTCGGCAGCCTGCAGAGCGGTATGAAGAAGTGCGAGAACGACTCGTTCACCGCCTTCACCGGCCACGGCAGCGAGTACGTCGACGACGTCCGCTCTTGGCAGACCAGCGAGCCCGCGCTCGACATGACCGGGAGTGCGGTCCTCGCCGGCGCACTGCAGGCGTCGCTGGGCGGAGCCACCCCGCCGAGCAACGACTTCTCGGTGTCGGTCTCCCCGAGCAGCGGCTCCGTCAGCGTCGGCGGCACGGTCACGGCGACCGTCGCCACCGCCGTCACTGCGGGCAGCGCCGAGACAGTGGCGCTGACCGCCTCGGGGGCTCCCGCGGGTGTCACGGTGTCCCTGTCGCCCGCCTCGGTCACCTCCGGCGGCTCCTCCACCCTTACCGTCGGCACCACCGCCTCGGCGGCTGCGGGGACTTACCCGATCACGCTGACCGGCTCGGCGGCGTCGGGCAGTCACACCGCGGCCTTCAACCTGACGGTCACCTCGGGCACCGGGCCGAGCGGCGGCAGCTTCGAGGCGGAGGCGGCGGCGAACACCCGCACCGGCCGGGCCGCGGTCATCAGCTGCTCCGCCTGCTCGGGTGGCGCCCGGGTCGGCTACATCGGCAAAGGGGCGACCCTCACCATCAACGGCGTCACCGTCACCTCCGCCGGCAGCTACCTGGTGACCGTGGCCTACACCAACGGCTCGACCTCGGCGCGCACCGCGCAGATCAGCGTCAACGGCGGCGCCGCGCAGTCGGTGGCCTTCGCACCGACCGGGGCCTTCACCACGCCCGGCACCGCCACGGTGAGCCTGACCCTGGCAGCCGGAACGAACACGATCACCTTCGGCAACGCGTCGGCGTCCGCACCGGACCTCGACCGGATCGACGTCCCGGCCTCCCCGTCCTGAGCCGTGCGGCGGCCGCCCGCCCGCGCCTACTAAGACCGACCGGCGCATGGAGGGTGGAAGAAAAGGGGGGTCCCCCCGGCCGAAGGTTGGGGGAGGGTCGAGGGCCGAGTCCAGGCGGTGCCGACGAAGGAGCCATGGCGGAGCCCTGGCGACTGAGGAGAAGCCGTCTGGGCGAGAGCCTCCCCCACCCTTCGGGCGGGAGGTGCCCCCTTGCCCGCGACGCCGCCCTCCATTTGCCGGTCGGTCTAAACTGCCCGGGCGGCGCGGCACCGAACCTGGGCTGGTTGGTCAGCGAGTTCGGGTACTGGCCGCTCAAGGGACTCGAAGGCACGCCTCAGTAGGATCCCCGGGCCCCCGGTATACCGAAACCAGCCCGGACCCGTCGGCGCTGCCGGGGTCCGGCGGCCCGGCGGCGCACGACAGAGGCGCGCTCTGGCCGGTCCGGCCGTTAGCGCGGGGTGAGGAGTAGTCAATGGACGAGTCAGGGCGCGGAGCCATCGCGCTGGCAGTGGTCCTTCGAGATGCCCACTTCAGACTGAAGTCGCTGGTGAGGGCTTGGGAACAACTGGCGGCAGTCGGTTCGGTCTCGGATCGTGAAGCTCTTGGCCCGGTGTGGCAGTACTCGGACGATCCAAGCCGGGTGACCTACTTCGACGGCCATGCGCTGGTTCTGAAGCAGGGAGGTGCGGTGACATGCGAGCTGGCCGTTGACTTCAACGCTCAGCACGTGGATATCGCGGCCAGGGTGACGCTGGAGCAGGACGGGGAGGAGTCCGCGGAGCTGCTTTGCACGGGGCCGCTGGAATTCCCGGCGAGTGCGGACGAACTCGTTGTGGAGATCGGTCGCTGTCTGGATCGCCTGGAACAAGTGGACGTCTCTGGTGTGCTGTGTGAGATCTGAGGGCGGGACTCCGCCGGACCACGAACTGCTCGGACCACCCGCTTTGACCGCAGCACTTGCGCGCGGCGAGTAGCCGGCCGGAGCGCTGCTGGACTCCGAGCCGGGCCTGGCTTTGATACAGGCGCTCCAATCCTGGCCGCGTCCCCAGAAGAGCGGTATCCTGCATCTGAAGTGCAATCTGTATGCAACTGCAGCTGAGGGAGGACGACTCGTGAGCACCCAGACCATAGGGTTCGCGGTGTCCGACGCGGACCGGGCTGAGCTTGACGAGCTTGTCGAGTACTTCGGCGGCGGCAACCGCTCGGCGTATCTGCGAGCGACGATAAGAGTCATGAAGTCGGTGAAGTTGGCCGAGGAACTGCGCGAGGTTCAGGCGTACGGGGAGCAGAAGTTGGCGGAGCAGGGGGCGACCCTTGCCGACGTCACGGCGATCACGCGTCGCGTGCTCAAGGGGCGGGAATGAGCGAGCCGGTACCGGTCGTCCATGACGTCAACGTCCTGGTGGGGGCCGCCGCAGGGGGGAACAGCCCGTTTCGCTCATGGCCTTCGCCGCCGCCCACGTCGGGAAATCCGTTTGCGGACTGCTTGGGCGTCGTCGTGGACGCTGCGGAGTTCGGATTGTGGCTGTCCCCGCACATTCTCGACAACACCGCGCGGGTGCTTGCTGAGGGGCTCAAATGGGATCTTGCGATGGTCGAGAAGTTCATCTCGCTCCTCGTGGAGATCTGTGACCACAGTGGGGGTGGCGTGGTGGACCCCGCAGCTACTGTCTCTGACTGTTCTGACTGGGAGGACAATCGCATCCTCGACCTCGCCGCAGAAGTCGGCGCGCTGCTCATCGTCTCCGATGATGCGGATCTGACCAGCATGTCGCCCTGGCGTGGCACTCCGGTCCTGCGGCCGCGCGAGTTCGCCGCGAAGGTGGACGGAATGCGTCGGCACCGTCGTCGGCGATGAGCGACCCGAGGGCAGCTCGCGGTGTAGGCAGCTGAGGAATGTCCGGAAGTTCAAGAAAGCACCAGATTTGTCCCACGGTTTTGCCGCGTGAGGTGTTTCAGGTCGTAGGCGGTCCGCCGGTGCGGGCAGGCTCGCGGTCATGGCAACGACCGTGATGCTCCCACTGCGCCCCGCGCCCGCCCCCGACCAGCAGCCCCGCTATGCCCGTCCCGTGCTGATAGTGATCACCGCAGTCGCAGCTCTGCTCTACGCCTGGGACATCCAGCACAGCCAGTTCCATCCCTTCTACGCCGACGCGGTCCGCAGCATGGCCGGGAGCTGGAGGGCGTTCCTGTACGGGGCGTTCGATCCGGGCAACACCATCACGCTCGACAAGCTCCCCGGCTTCCTGTGGCCGCAGGCCCTCTCCGCTCGGCTCTTCGGGTTCCACCCCTGGGCGCTGACGCTGCCCCAGGTGATCGAGGGCGTGCTCAGTGTCCTGGTCCTGCACCGGGCGGTCCGCCGTTGGGCCGGGACCAACGCGGCACTACTCGCCGCCGCGTTCTTCACTCTCACGCCGGTCGTGGCCGGGCTCTTCCGCACCGCGGTCGAGGACCCTGCCTTCACCCTGTTCCTGCTGCTCGCCGCAGACGCCACCCAGCGCGCCGCGCGCGCGGCCCGGCTGCGTTCGCTGCTGCTGGCAGGCTGCTGGATCGGGTTCGCCTTCCAGGCGAAGATGCTCGAAGCGTTCGCCGTGCTGCCGGTACTGGCGCTGGTGTACCTGCTCTCCGCGCCTACCGCGTTGCGCCGCAGGCTGGTCCATCTGGTGCTGGCAGGAACGGTCACTCTGGCCGTCTCCGCCTCGTGGATGCTGCTGATCACGCTGACCCCGGCGCAGGACCGGCCGTACGTCGACGGGACCACCGACAACTCCGCGGTGAGCATGGTCGTCGGCTACAACTTCCTCAACCGCTTCTCCTCGGTGGGCATGAACGCCGCCGACACCGGCAGCGTCTCGGCCGTACGCGCAGGTGGCGGCTATGGCCACGGCCACGACTCCTACGGTCAGGGGCCGATGGGCGACCCAGCGCGGGAGGACGGTGGCTGGCACAAGATGCTCGCCGGTCCGCTGGCCTCGCAGACCGGCTGGTTCTACCCGCTTGGCCTGGCCGGCCTCGGCCTTGGCCTGCACCGGCGCCGGCGGGAGCCGAGAACCGACCCCGCCCGGGCCGGATTCCTGCTCTGGGGCGGCTGGTTCGCCGTCTACTTCCTGGTCTTCAGCGCAGGCAGCGTCGCAGGCCATACCTACTACATGGGGGTCGTCGCCGCACCGCTCGCCGCGCTGAGCGGCGCGGGCCTGGTGCTGTTGTGGCGCGCCCACCAGGGCCGTGGGCTCGGCGCCTGGGCGCTGCCGGCCACAGTCGCCGCCACGGGGGCCTGGGCTGCGTACGTCGCCGGGGACTACCCCGCGTTCCTGCCGGGTCTGGGGCCCGTTGTCCTGCTGCTGGCCGGGGCGTCGGTGCTGTTGCTGGCCGTGCCGTTGGTGGGACCGAGCCTCGGGGGTCGGGCCAGGGCGGGGCGCTTCGGCGCGGTCGCCGGGTTGGCGGCGATCCTGCTGGCCCCGGCTGCCTGGACCGCGTCGGTGTTCAATGCGGCGTACGGCCACTCGGCGATGGGAGCGGTCGGGCCGCCCGCCCGCCATCTGCCCTTCGCGCGTTCGGGGGCCGGTGCCGCCGGAGCCGCCGGACCCTGGGCCGCTCTGGCCGCCGGCTTCGCCGGGCCAGCGGGGGGCGAGGGGGCCGGGGGAACCGGCAGGGGGTCCTCCGCCGGGGTGCTGACCAGCCGTCAGCGCGCGCTGATCGCCTATGCGGAAGCGCACCGAGGCGGCGCGCGCTACCTCTTCGCGACCACCAGCTGGACCCTCGCCTCCCCGTACATCCTGGCCGCAGACGCCCGGGTGCTCCCCATCGGCGGTTTCACCGACCAGGTCCCCTCGCCCACCCTCGGTGCGCTCCAGCGCCAGGTCAGCCAGGGAAAGCTCAGGTATGTGCTGATCGCTGACACCACCTCGGGCGACGCGGCAGCCGTCACCGCCACCGCCGGCACGGCCGCCGCCCAGGCGACGCGGTGGGTCAGCCACAGCTGCGCGCCCGTGCCGCCCGGCTCCTACGGCGGGGGAGTGGCCGGGGTGCGGCTCTACCACTGCCGGGCGGCGGCCCGTTGAGCCCGCGCCTCAGCCGTGCGGGCCCAGCAGCCTCGGCGGTGCGGGCCCAGCAGCCTCAGCCGTCCAGGCCGAGCAGCTTCACGGCCTCCTCGCGCATCTCCACCTTGCGGATCTTGCCGGTGACGGTGACCGGGAACGCGTCGACCAGGTGCACGTAGCGCGGGATCTTGTAGTGCGCGAGCCGCCCCGCGCAGTACTCCCGCAGCGCCTCAGCCGTCAGCTCGGGCGCACCCGGCCGCAACCGGATCCAGGCCATCAGCTCCTCGCCGTACTTGGCGTCCGGCACGCCGATGACCTGGGCGTCCAGGACGTCGGGGTGGGTGTGCAGGAACTCCTCGATCTCGCGTGGGTAGATGTTCTCGCCGCCGCGGATCACCATGTCCTTGATCCGGCCGGTGATGGTGAGGTAGCCGTCCTCGTCCATGGCCGCCAGGTCGCCGGTGTGCATCCAGCCCTCCGGGTCGACGACCTCGGCGGTCCGGTCCGGCTGGTCCCAGTAGCCGAGCATGACCGAGTAGCCGCGGGTGCACAGCTCGCCGTCGGTCCCGCGCGGAAGGGTCTGGCCGGTGCCCGGGTCGACCACCTTCACCTCCAGGTGCGGGCCGACCCGGCCCACGGTGGAGACGCGGTGTTCCAGCGAGTCGTCGACGCGGGTCTGCGTGGACACCGGCGAGGTCTCGGTCATGCCGTAGCAGATGGACACCTCGCGCATGCCCATCCGCTCCACCACCTGCTTCATGACCTCGGTCGGGCAGGGTGAGCCGGCCATGATCCCGGTGCGCAGCGAGGAGAGGTCGTGCTCCGCGAAACCGGGGTCGTTGAGGACGGCGATGAACATGGTCGGCACCCCGTACAGAGAGGTGCAGCGCTCCGAGGCCACCGCGTCCAGGGTGGCGGCGGGGTCGAAGGCCGGTGCGGGGATGACCGTGCAAGCGCCGTGGGTGAGGGCGGCGAGGTTGCCCATGACCATGCCGAAGCAGTGGTAGAAGGGCACCGGGATGCAGATCCGGTCCTGCTCGGTGTAGTTGCACAGCTCGCCGACGAAATAGCCGTTGTTGAGGATGTTGCGGTGCGACAGTGTCGCGCCCTTGGGGAAGCCCGTCGTCCCCGAGGTGTACTGGATGTTGATGGGGTCTCGGGCGTCCAGCCCGGCGGCGACCGCCGCCAGGTCGCTGCCGTCGCCGGAGCGTCCGGCCGCCGTCAGCGCGGCCCAGGATTCGGTGCCGATGAGCACGATGTCCCGCAGTGCCGGGCAGTTGGGGGCGGCCTCAGCGAGCATTCCGGCGTAGTTGGACGTCTTGAACGCGGGCAGGGCGACGACGGTGCGCACCCCCGCCTGGTTGAGCACGAACTCCAGCTCGTGGCTGCGGTAGCCGGGGTTGATGGTGACCAGGATCGCGCCGATCCGTGCCGTGGCGTACTGCAGGAAGGTCCACTCCGGGCAGTTGGGCGACCAGATGCCCACCCGGTCGCCGCTTTCCACACCCAGCGCGCCGAGCCCGAGAGCGACCGCCTCCACCTCGTCCGCGAGCTCCCGGTAGGTCCAGCGGCGTCCGCTGGGCACGTCGACCAGGGCCTCGCGCTCGCCGTGGAGAGCCACGGCGCGGTCCAGGGCGGCCCCGATGGTCTCGTCGAGAAGGGCGGGTTCTGCAGGTCCGGTGGCGTGGCTGGGCGCGGGTGCGGGCATGGGGACTCCCTGGGTGCGGTCCGGAGCAGGAGGCACGAGGTGGCATGGCTCACCTGCACGATATGAGGTGGCACTCCCGCCCGCACCCCCCTCGACGTCACGGCGCGCCGAACCGGAGGATCACCCAGCAGCCGCCACCCCGCCCGACGGGAACCTGTCCTGACGCACCCTCCCGGCCGGCACCCTCCCAGGAGGGTGCTGGATCAGAGCAGCTGCCAGCTGGGCTTGGCGGCGTAGGTGGCGCGGAAGTAGTCGGCGAGCTTGAGCCCGGACGCTGCGGCCTCGTCGACGACGACGGTGGCGTGCGGGTGCAACTGCAGCGCCGAGGCCGGCACCACCGCCGAGACCGGCCCTTCGACGGTGAGCGCGACAGCCTCGGCCTTGGCCTCGCCGGTGGCGAGCAGCACCAGGTGGCGGGCCTCCAGGATGGTCCCGATGCCCTGGGTGATGACGTGGTGCGGCACCTGGTCCAGGCTGTCGAAGAAGCGGGCGTTGTCCACCCGGGTCTGCCGGGTCAGCGTCTTGATCCGGGTACGGGAGGCGAGCGAGGAGCAGGGCTCGTTGAAGCCGATGTGCCCGTCCGTGCCGATGCCGAGGAGCTGCAGGTCCACGCCGCCGGCCTCGGCGAGCGCGCGGTCGTAGTCGGTGCAGGCGGCGGCGATGTCCTCGGCGGCGCCGTCCGGGCCCATGAAGGAGGACTCGGTCAGGCCGAGCGGTTCGACCACCTCGCGCAGGACCACCGAGCGGTACGACTCGGGGTGTCCCGTCGGCAGACCGACGTACTCGTCGAGCTGGCAGATCCTGGCGCGCGAGGTGTCGAGGGAGCCGCCGCTGACCCTGGCCGCCAGCGCCTCGTAGATCGGCAGCGGCGTCGACCCGGTGGCCACGCCCAGCAGGGCGTCGGGCTTGCGGGTCAGCAGGTCGGCGATCGACGCGGCGATGAGCTCGCCACCTGCGGCGGCGTCGGGAACGATCACTATCTCCATGCTGGTCCCACCGTTCTGAGGCGCGCGTTATGGTATAGACCAATTTTAGCAGAGTCGGCCTTGAACGTGGTTCCCCTCTACCGATCACTGTGACGAGGCGGCAGAGTTGTCACCAGGTGAGCGATATCGGCACGCCGACAAGGGGGAGGGCCATGGGCCCGCAGACACGCAAGGCGGCTGCCGTGCCGCTCGGCCCCGGCATGTTGCCGACCCTGATCCGGGCCGTCGCCGGACTGGTTCTGCTGCTGTTCATGCTGATCGTGCTGCCGACCGGGCTGGTGTACGGAACGATCGCTCTGGCTGGTCAGGGAGGCGTGCCGCTGTCGGGGAACGTCCCCACCCTGCTCGCCAGCCCGGACCAGGGGCAGCTGTTCGCGTGGGCGCTGGCGCTGATCGGCTGGATCGCCTGGGGTGCGTTCGCGCTCAGCGTGGTGGTCGAGGTCCCCGCGCGGCTGCGCGGCCGGGTTCCGCGCCGCCTGCCCGCGCTCGGCTGGTCCCAGCGTTCCGCGGCGGGCCTGCTGGGTGCGATCTTCGCGGTGCTGCCGGTGGGCGCGGCGTTCGCCTCGGCGGTACCCGCGAGCACGGCCACGACCACGGCAACGGGTGCCCGCTCCGCGCCCGTCACCGGACGTCCGACAGACACGGCGTCCGCTGTCCCCCACGCGGCGACCGCCGAGGAACCCCACTACACCGTGCGCGCGGCGCGCCCCGCGGAGACCCTCTGGTCCATCGCCCTGGCCCAACTCGGCGACGGCACGCGGTGGAAGGACATCGCCCTGCTGAACGAGGGCCGGGTCGTGGGCGCGGACGGCAGCGTCTTCCGCGCCGACGCGGCGCTCCGTCCAGGCTGGACGCTCGCCATGCCCGCCGCCCCGGTCGAGGTCACCGTGCACGCGGGGGACACCCTCTCCAGGATCGCCGATGAGCACCACCTCCCCGGGGGCTGGGAGGCGCTGTATGCCGCCAACCATCGGGTGATCGGAACCGACCCCGATCTGATCCGGCCCGGGCAGCAGCTCCGGCTGCCGTCGGCTCCCGGCAGCGCGAACGGCAACGGCAGCGGCGGCCGGAGCGTCAGTCCAGCGGTCGCGTCACGAACCGCCGCACAACCCCAAGGCGCACATCCTGAGGCCGCACATCCCGGGGCCGTATCACCCGGGGCCGTACCACCCGAGCTGTTACGCCCCGAAGCAGCACAGCTCGGAGCGGCCGCTCCCGCGCGGGCGCCGACCGGGCACCGCAGCGCCGACTCGACCGCCCTCCCCGCGGTGGGCGCCGCCGGGCTGCTCGCCGCCGGCCTGGTCGGCGTGCTGGTCCGCAACCGGATCCTGCAGCAGCGCCGTCGCCCCCCGCGCCGCCGGATACCGATGCCCGCCGCCGAGGAGCAGCGGTACGAGACGGCCCTGCGCGCCGCGGCCGAACTCACCGGTCTCGACCTGCTCGACCGCACCCTGCGCACCCTTGGCATGACCTGCCTCGACACCGGTGCGGAGCTGCCCGCGCTCGCCGCCGCCGCCCTGCGCCCCGACGGTGTCATCGACCTGCACCTGGTCGACCCCGCACCCGCCGCCATCGCGCCGTTCACCGGGCCGCCCAACAGCCGGCTGTGGAGCTGCCGGGCCGCCGACGCGGACCTCGTCTCCGCCGAACGCGCGCACGACGTCCCCGCCCCCTACCCGGCCCTGGTCACCCTCGGACACACCCGCGACGGCGTCCATGTCCTGGCCGACCTGGAGACCGCGCGGCATCTGCACCTCGACGGCAGCCCCGAGGACGTCGCCGCGGTCAGCCGCGCGCTGGTCGCCGAGCTGGCCGCCAGCCCGCTCGCCGACCAGCTGCGCCTGGTCGCCCTCGGCAGCGCCGCGCCTCTGGTCGGCCGTATCGGCGTCGACCGGTTGCGGGCCGGGGGCCGGCCGGAGCAGGTCCTGGCGGACCTGGGCGGACACCGGAAGGCGCTCGAACGCGCCATGGCGGACTGCCAGGTCGAGCATCCGAGGGCGGCCCGCTCCCATGGAGTGGCCACCGAGACCTGGATCCCGATGCTGCTGTGCACCGACGAGTCCCTGACCCCTGATCAGCTCGACTGGCTGGACTGGGTCCTGTCCGGCGCCGAGCACCGCTGCCTCGCGGCCGTCACTCCGGCGGGGCCGGGAGCGGGCTGGCATCTGAACGCCCGCCCGGGGTACCACCAGCTCGCAGGGGGCCTGCCGTTCGCCGTCCAGCTGCAGCGGCTGGATGAGGACGAGCTGGCGACGGTGCTGAGCCTGCTCGCCACCAGCGGGCAAGCTCCCGCCGAGCCGCCGCCCGCCTGGACCGGCCACGATCCGAACGCGGAGCCCGGCGCCTACGACCCCTTTGTCATCCCCGTCCTCGCCACGCGGTCGCGAGCCACGAACGGGGCCGACCCCGCCTCGGCGACAGCGGTCCCGCTGCTCTGCCTGGACACGCCGGGGGGCTTCGCGGACCAGCCGGTGCAGGTGCAGGTGCCCACGTCCGCCCAGGTGCCGCTCCCCGCATCGCCGACGGATCCCCACCCAGGAACCGCTCCGCGGATCCTGCTCCTCGGGCCGGTCCAGGTCGTCGGGGCCTCCGGTGTCGCCGACCCCTCCTCCGTCGGCCGGCTCACCGCGCTGGCGGCCCTGCTGGCCCTGCAGCCCGACCCCGACCTTCGCAACGTCGACGCGGTCGTCAGCCGGGTCGCCCGCTCCGTCGCCCTGTCCCGGCTCCGCGACTGGCTCGGCAGCGACTGCGCCGGCGCCCCCTACCTGCCCCCGGCTTCCTGGCATCTGCATCCTGCGGTGACCAGCGACTGGGCGGACTTCCAGGAGCTGTACCGCCTCGGCATGCACGGCACCGGGCCCGCCGCGGACTCAGCTCTGCGCAGGGCCCTGGACCTGGTCCGCTCGGCGCCTTTCGCCGGGGCGCACAGCCTCTACCCCTGGGCCGAGCCGTACCGCCAGGACATGATCTCCGCGATCATCGACGCCTCCCACGAACTGGCCAAACGCTGCCTGGCCCGTGGCGACCACCTCGGCTGTGAGGCCGCCCTGCACAGCGGGCTCGCCGCCGTCCCGGAAGCCGAGATCCTGCACCGGGGCCTGATCCGCCTGTACGCCACGACCGGGCGGCGCGACCACGTGGCCGCCACCATCACCCAGCTCGCCCAGCTCAACGACGCCATGGGCTACCGCGACTACGAACCGGAGACGCTCCAGCTCTTCAGCATGATCTCCGGTCGGCGCCATCCCTGACCAACCATCACCACCCAGAAGGAGCAACCCTGATGGCCATAGCGAACGGACGCCACCGCCGACCCCAGCCTCCCGCCACCGGGGCCGTCCTCGTGAAGGCCGCGGGGGCGACCGCAGTCGGCGCGGCCATCCCGGTCCTGACGGCTGGTGCCGGGCACGCCGCCACCAGCTCGGTCTGGGACCGGGTCGCGGCCTGCGAGTCCAGCGGCGACTGGCACGTCAACACCGGCAACGGCTACTTCGGCGGGCTGCAGTTCTCAGCCTCCACCTGGGCAGCCTACGGTGGCACGCACTACGCCGAGACCGCCGACCGGGCCACCCGCGCCGAGCAGATCTCCGTCGCGCAGCGCGTACTGCAGGGCCAGGGCACGGGAGCCTGGCCCGTGTGCTCCGTGCGGGCCGGACTGACCCGCGGCAACGGCGCGGCGGCGCAGCCCGCCGCCACTGCGCCCGCCCCCGCCCCCGCGCCGGCCAAGCAGCACGCTCCCAGCAGACCCGCGAAGCCGGTCAGTCCCATGAGAACCGCGCCGACCAGGACGGTCGAGCACACGGTCCAGCGGGGCGAGACCCTCTCGGGCATCGCGCAGAGCCTCCGCGTCCCCGGCGGCTGGAACGCCCTCTACGCCGCCAACCGGACGGTGGTCGGCGCCGACCCGAACCTGATCTTCCCCGGCGAGCACCTGGCCTGGCGAGGGGGCCAAGCCACCCCCGCCGCCGCCACCCCCACCACCGGCACCGCGGCCGAGCCCAAGGCGGCGACCAGCATCGTCCACCACACCCCGATCCCCGCCGCCGTATTCGTGGCCCCGATCAGCGGCGACCCGGTCATCTCCGAGAGCTACGGCGTCGCCGGCCCGTGGGCGGCCGGGCACCACACCGGAGTGGACCTCGCCGTCCCCGTCGGCACCGTGGTCCACGCGGTCGGCACCGGAACGGTCGTCAAAGCCGAGTGGGGCGGCGCATACGGGCGCATGGTCGTGATCCGGCACGCCGACGGCCGCTACAGCCTCTACGCCCACCTCTCGCGGATCGACGTCTCCGCCGGCCAGAGCCTCACCGCAGGGACCCAGATCGGCCTGTCCGGCGCCACCGGCAACGTCACCGGACCCCACCTGCACTTCGAGGTCGACACCACCGAGAGCTACGGCTCCGACATCAACCCCGTCAGCTGGCTCGCCTCCCACGGGGTGACCCTCTTCTGACCCGCCGCCGAACGGCGGACTCCTCCGGGACCGACTCGTCTCCGTCAGCCGGTGAACCGGCCGACGGTGCAGGTACGGTACGAGAGGTGCGGGAGCGGCCGGTATCCGGTCGTCCGGCGACCTCTGCTCCACCGGAAGGACTCCTACGTGCGCATCGTGCTGGGTCTACTGGGCGTCATCATCGTCCTCGGCGTCTTCTCCTCGGTGATCCGAACGCTGGTCATCCCGAGACCCGCCCGCTCCAGCTTCACGCGGGTGGTGCGGCGCGCCCTGTTCGTGCCGTTCCAGGCCGTCGCGAACCGCTGCAGCAGCAACGAGGCGAAGGACCGGGTGCTCGGCCCGGCCGCGCCGCTGTCGATCCTGGTCACGTTGGTGCTGTGGCTGGCGTCGTTCTTGGTGGGCTATGCCCTGCTGGAGGTCGCCGTCAGCGACTTCGGGGTCAAGGCCGCCCTGAGCGAGGCGGGTTCCTCGCTCTTCACCCTGGGCTTCGCCAGCAGCAGCCAGCGCAGCGCGCTCACGGCGGTGGACTTCTGCGCGGCGGCCACTGGTCCGATCACGATCGCCCTGCAGATCGGCTACCTCCCCGCTCTCTACAGCGCCTACGCCACCCGCGAGACCGAGGTCACCTTGCTGCAGTCACGGGCCGGGAGCCCGCCCTGGGGTCCGGAGATCCTGGCCCGCTACGCCCAGGCGGACCTCCTGGACTCCCTGGTCGAGCTGTTCGTGAACTGGGAGCGGTGGAGCGCCGAGGTGAACGAGAGCCACACCACCTATCCGGTGCTGATCCTGTTCCGCTCCGCGCGCGCCTCGCGCAACTGGCTGGTCTCCCTGCTCGCCGTCCTGGACGCCGCCGCGCTCCATCTCGCCTTCAACCCCTCGCGTCCGCAGACCCAGGTGCGGCTGGCGCTCAGGGCCGGGTTCGTGTGCCTGCGGGATCTCGCCGAGGTCCGCGGCATCACCTACAACCCGGATCCCACACCCGACGACGACCTCGACCTCGACTACAAGAGGTTCCTGGACGGGGTGGCCCGGATGGAGCAACAGGGCTTTCCGATGGAGCGCACCGCCGAGCAGGCGTGGCCGCACTTCAGGGGATGGCGCGTCAACTACGAGTCCCTCGCCTACCAGCTCGCGTACGACATCGACGCGGTCCCCGCCGCCTGGTCCGGTCCCCGCCGCACCGCAGCGGTCGTGGTCACCCCGACCACCCCGCGCGACCGGCGGCCGGTCGGCTGACCGAGTCGCCGCATGAACTGCCCCCACTGGCAGTGGTGTTGACAGGGTTTCCGGGAACCATGCAGCGCTGCCGGGCGTCGACAGGATGAGTCGAAAGGTGGGGCATGGCTGTGGTTGACACGGATGCTGCGAACGACGGGGACCCCGGCGGCCTGTTCGCGAGCTATCTGGGCACGAAGGCGCGGCGCCCGGAGCGGGACTTCACGGCGTTCAGGGCGGGCGAGATCGTGCTGCCCGGCGGCGTCCTGGTCCCGTGGGACCCGGCCGGCCCGGCCGGCCCGGCCGCACCGGAGTCGGACGCCACCGTGGGTCTGCCGGCGGGGCGGTATCCGGTGTGGCTGCGGGTCGAGGAGGACCGCCGCGGCGACAACCAGGTGGTGCTGGTGGTGGTCCCGTTCGGCGCGAAGCCGGCGACGAGCTGGGCCGACGAGCAGGGCGGTCGGCGTGGCGGCGCGGGTCTGATCCGGTCCGGCCTGCTGTGCCTGGGCACGGACGGGACCAGTCTTCGGCTTGGCGAGCGGATGCTCGCGCTGGCCCGTCCCGAGATCGACCGGCGCGGGTGGCGGGAACCGGACGTCGGCGAGCTGTGCGACAAGGCCCTGGCCGGCACCGAGCCGATCGAGCCGGTCCCGGGTGCGTTCCGCAAGGGCTGGCACGTGCTGGCCGATCCCGGAACCGGCGGGGAGGCAGTCGGGCTGCTCACCGGCGCCCGGTTCGGACGGCAGGTCGTCGGCCACGACGACCGCGGCGCCCCTGCCGCCTACGTTCTGGACCTGACCGTCTAGGTCCGGTGCCGGTCGCGTCCGCCAGGGGACGTAGGACCTCGGTCGGATGACGGGTTGCACACCCATGTGAAGGAATGGAGCCTGGCGGGAAGTCTGACCGAAGGGACATCGTGGACCAGGAACGAGCGGATGCCTATCTGGCGGCCATGGGCGCCGAGCGCCCCAGGGTTCCGGACGCCTCCGCGCTGGCGGAGCTGCAGCTCCGGCATCTGCTGCGGGTGCCGTTCGAGAACCTGGACATCCACCTGGGACAGCCGATCGTCCTGACCGAGGAAGCGCTGCTCGAAAAGATCGTCGACCGGGGGCGCGGCGGCTTCTGCTACGAACTCAACAGCGCCTTCGGAGCGTTGCTGGCCGCGCTGGGCTTCCAGGTCACACTGCTCTCCGCGCGCGTGTTCGGCGGCGGCGACAGCCTCGGCATCCCCTTCGACCACCTCGCACTTCGGGTCGACCTGGACGAGCCCTGGCTGGTCGACGTCGGCTTCGGACGCTTTGCCCACCACCCGCTGCGCCTGCTCCAGCGCGACGAGCAGCAGGATCCGGGTGGACGGTTCCAGCTCGTCGAGCGGGCCTTCGGCGACCTCGACGTCCTGATGGACGGGAAGCCGCAGTACCGGCTGGAGAGCCGGCCCCGCACGCTGGACGACTTCACGGCGGGCTGCTGGTACCAGCAGACCTCGCCCGACTCGCACTTCACGCAGGCGCCGGTCTGCTCGCGCCTGACCACCACGGGCAGGGTCACCCTCAGCGACCGCACCCTGATCGAGACCTCGGGCAGCGAACGCCGGGAGGAGGAACTCATCGGCGACAGTGCGTTGCTGGAGGCATACCGGCAGCACTTCGGCATCACCCTGCCGAGCCCGCCCTCCCGCCGTCCCGTCGGTGGCTAGGAGGGTGCTGAAGATCTGGGCCGGAACAGGGAGCGGCGTCATGCGGCGTAGAGGGCGACCAGGGGGCACCTCCCGCCCGAAGGGTGGGGGAGACAACGCGGCAAGCGCCCGCGGCGGAGCCGCTGTCGTCGCGGGCGCAGGGCGTCGCGAGCCCGGCCTAGATCTTCCGCACCCTCCTAGACGAAGCCGAGCAGGGGGTAGTCCTTGCCGAGGACCTGCGCGGGATCGAACGCCAGGACCCGGTGCAGCAGCGTCGCGTAGACGGACCTGAAGTCGGTGCTGAACTTCAGGTCCCCGGCGTCCAGGTCGGTCAGGCTCGGCTGCGCGCCGTAGAAGCCGCCCCGGACCGGGGTGCCGGCGACCAGCACCGGACCTGCCGTCCCATGGTCCGTGCCCTGGTTGGCGTTGGCCTGCACCCGGCGGCCGAACTCGGAGTAGACCGCCAGGACCACGGGGTTGGGGCCGGTCTCCACCCGGGCGAGGAAACCGGACACGGCCTGGTCGAGCTCTCCGAGCAGCTGCTCCTGGGTGGCCTTCTCGCCCGCGTGGGTGTCGAACCCGCCCAGGCTGACGGCGTAGACGCGGGTGGGGACCTTCGCCGCGATGCAGGAGGCGACGACGTCGAGCTGCGACGCGAGCACCCCGCTCCCGGCGTAGGCGGGCTGCGCAGTCTGGCCGCCGGGGGTGGGCGTGGCAGCGGGCGAGGCGGTCGGCGAGGGCGACTGGCGGGGGCTCAGGGACGCCTTCGCCCCGTCGAAAACCCCGCCGAAGGTCCGCGCGACGGTGAGCAGATCGCGGTCGGCGGTCGCCGCCTGCGCCTGGGTGGAGGAGTCGGCGGGGGACTCCGCCCCCAGGGTGGTGAAGGCATTCAGGCTGCGGCCCTTCGGCAGTCGGAACGCACCGGTGGGCAGCGCGGACCCGGCGGTCGACGCACCCGCCAGCAGCGGTGGCAGCACCCCGCCGAGGGACACCGCGCGCAGCGGGTCCTTTCCCGTGGCGTCCAGCCAGCGGCCGAGCCAGCCTGTGCTCTGCGGGATCTCCGGCGAGGCGGTCTGCCAGATGTCCATCGACTGGAAGTGGCTGTGGCTCGGCTTCGGGTAGCCGACGCCGCGCACCACCGCCAACCGCTTCCCTTCCCACAGCGCGTGCAGCCCCTTGAGCGCGGGGTTCAGCCCGAGGCCGTCTCCCAGGTCGAGCACCTGCGCCGGGGTGTACGCGAGGTCGGGACGGGCGTCCTGGTAGGCGGAGTCACCAGCCGGGATCACCGTGTTGAGTCCGTCGTTGCCGCCGTAGAGCGTCAGCACCACCAGCACCGCGGACTGCGCCGGCAGCGGACTGGTGCGGGCTCCGTGGGCGAGGTCCTGCCAGCCGATGACGGTGCCTCCGGCGGCCAGCGCACCCGCGCCGACCACGCCTGAGGCCAGCAGGAACCTCCGTCGGGTCCATCGGTCCATCCTGGCTCAACTCCCTTGGGACTTCAGTTTGTTGCGTACTCGGGCGAGACCAGGGCGAGTAGCACCAGCTCGCGCGGGTCGTCCTGGACCTGCGCCAGCGCCGCCCGGGTGCGCGGGGTCCAGGCGTCCACCCCGAGCAGTCGCGCCGCTGCGTCCACCCGCGCTGCGGCCGGCGCCGAGGTCACCGGCCGGATGTCGGCGCCGGAGACCGCCCACTGGGCGAACACCAGCCGGGCCTGGGCGGCCGCCGTCGTCAACCAGGCGCTCCCAGCCGGCCAGCCGCCGACGTTCGGCGGCTCGAACGGGATCTGGCCGAGCGCCCGCAGCGCCGCGAGCAGGGTGGTGCGGCTGCGGCCGGGACCGGTGTCCACCCTGATGTCGAGCATCCGCAGTGCGCCCACCACGTACTCGACCGGCTGTTTCACCAGGGCGCCGCGTACGGTCGCGCCACGGAAGACCGGGTCCAGCAGCAGCGCCCTCAGCAGCGCCGTGAGGTTCCGCCCCGGTCCGTAGGCGGCCAGCAGGCGTCCCATCGCGTCCGCAGGGACGGCCCCCGGCGCGGCCAGGCGATTCCACAGCCGGGTCACCACATGGACGTGCGAGGCGGGTTGACCGACCAGCAGGTCCACCAGCGACTCGGCGTCGAAGTCGGCGCTCTGCCCGACGACGGTCTTGCTCCCGCTGTCGTGGGCCGCCGGATTGAAGACCAGCCGCCCGTCCGTGCGGTCGAGCCGCCAGCCGGTCAGCGCTCGCGCCGCCTCGCGCACGTCGTTCTCGGTGTAGTTCCCGATGCCGAGGGTGAACAGCTCCATGAGCTCGCGCCCGAGGTTCTCGTTGGGCGCCCTCCTGGTGCTGCCCGACGCGTCCAGCCACAGCGCCATCGCCGGATCGTGCACCATCGCGTGCGCCAGCACGCCGAAGTCGCCGCCGCCGAGGGCGCGCAGGGTCTGGTTCTGCGCCAGCATCAGCTGCGGGCTGCGGACCTTCTGTTCCGAGGTGGCCCAGTGGCCGTGCCAGAAGAAGGTGCGCTTCTCCACCAGGGGCGCGGTCACCCGGGTCATCCGGTCCAGCCACCAGGCCACCAGCAGCAGTTCCTGCTGCGCCCGCTGCTGGTTCGCGGCCTTCCGCGCGGCCGGGTCACGGCCCACGGCAGTGGGCTCGGGGCCGAGGTCCGGCGGCGGCGTGGCCGCGGCACCAGGGTCTCCGCCCGGTCCCGGACCGGCGAGCAGCGTGTCCACCGTCGCCTCGTATCCGTTCGTGGCGGCGGCGTCGATCTCCTCGGGGCGGCCGCCGAACCCGGCCCGCCGCAGCAGGTGCGCGACCTCGGCCCGTGGGTCACCGACAGCTGTCGAAGATGACGATGGAGTCGGAGACGTCACAGCACCCACCCGCAATCAGCGTTCCCCTGTGCGCCGCCCTGCGATCGGCTGGCACGCGCCGACCGTAGGACGCGCCTTTGTGGGTTTCTTGTGGAACGGGCAGCGGGCAGCGGGCAGCGGGAGTCAGGTCAGGGTGTCAACGTCGCGTCCCCCAGGGCAATATCCATGGATACCGCGTTGTGGTTCGCATTGCTGGTGGCGTTGCACGTGATTTCCAACTGAGCCGACCCCTGCAGGTTGAGGTGGATCTTTTGCGGCTGGCCGATGACGTCGGCGATCGGCGGACTCAGCTGAGTGGTGGAGCCGTTCTTGAGAAACCCGATGGTCGCGGTGTTCCCCGCCGCGTTGGTGGCGTCGTTGGGCACGCCGACGGTCGCGTCCAGGAACGCGAAGCCGGCTACGTTGTAGACGACGTACGAGTTGTAGCCGCCCGTGCAGTTGAATCGCACGCTCTGTGGGAAGGGCGTGGTACCGATCTGCACCGGTCCGATGACGATGTTCCCGGCGTTGTTGTTCTGCAGCGGTTTGAGCAGGGACAGGCTGGTTGCTGCGGTGGGATTCGGCGCGGAGGTCGGTTGGTCGGTGGCTGTCGGACTCGGTGTGGCGGCAGGCCCGTTGCTCGGCGGAGCTGCGGGCACGGTCCGGACGACCGTGACTGTCGGAGCCGGGGCGGGAGTTGCGGTGGTGGCGACGTGCCCGACGGCAGCGCCGAGCCCGAAGCTGGTGAGGATCGACCCGGCCACGGCGATGATGCCGTAGACATTCGTCAGGATGTCCTTGATGTTGCCCAGGGTGGCAACCAGGCCCTTTCCCCGCGGACCTGCGGCAGGCCCCCCGGGAGCCGGCTGGTCCGCCGGAGGCGGGCTGGGTGGAGCTTGTCCTCTGTCTGGTTGGACCGTCATGGTTTTCCCCCCATGTCTCACGTACCTGAGCCGTACTCGAAGGTCGCGCTCACATTGTCCAAATCGTCGTCATAGCAGGCGCCGCAACGCAGCCCAGACAAACCGGACGGATTCGGATGAGCTATGCAAACCCTAGGGGGCGGAAGTCTTCACCCACAGGAGATGTCCGCAACTCCCGGTACCAAAGCCATAACGGAGTGCAAGCGTGACTCAGGGGGATGTGGTGGCCGCGAGATCCAGCCGCCAGTCGTTGCAACGCATGATGCAGATCGCGTTCGACGCCGGGTTGTCGACCGACGGGAAGGCATGCAGGTACCGGTGCTTCCGCTCGGCTGCGGCGGCCACCGACTGGGCGACGGTCGCGGACGCAATGCCCCGGCGCTGGAACTCCGGAAGGACGGGCCGCCGAGGTGTTCGGTCATCTCCGGCGCGTTGGTACGCCGCAGCAGGTCGAGGTCCCCGTCCGTCGTCCATCACAGCACCCGGGTCTGACAAGCCGACGCCTCACGCCCGCCGCCTCACGCCCGAGGTCCCCTCCGATCCCCCCGCGAATCGGAGGATCGGACGGGACCTCGACTGCGTCGTCGACCGGGCTCAGGCGGCGCGGGCAGCCAGGGCGGCGCGGCCGGCGAGCTGGATCGCTGCCTGCTCGGCGACCCGGCGGCCGAGGTGCTCGGCCGTGGCGATGTCGGCACCGTGGACGGCTTCGGGGCCCTGGTCGTTGTTGGACTGGGCGCCGGCGCCCAGGAAGATGCCGAGGCGGTTGAGGTCGTGCTCGGATGCCTCGGAGTTGTTCCAGCCCGGGTGCAGGCCGAGGCTGACCCAGTTCATGCCGTGCTGGGCGGCGAGGATGCCGAAGAACTGCAGGGTGTGCACCTTGTCGCCGCTCTTGGATCCGGAGTTGGTGAACCCCGCCGCGAGCTTGTCCTTCCAGGCGCTGCCGAACCACCGCTTGGAGCTGGCCTCGGCGAAGGCGTGGAAGGCGGCAGAGGCGGTGCCCATGTAGGTGGGCGAGCCGAACACGATCGCGTCGGAGGCGTCGAGCGACTCCCACTCGGCGTCCGTGATCTCGTCCACCGCGATCAGGTTCACCGCCGCGCCGCCGTCCTTGGCGCCGCGCTGGACAGCCTCGGCGATGACGGTGGTGTGGCCGAAGCCGGAGTGGTAGGCGATGGAGACGACGGGGGTGGTCACGGGGGTCGACACGGCTGCTGCCTCCTGGCTGCTGGACTGGTTCTTGCGATGGGAGCCGAAGCGGCTCATGGCACTTTTCCTTCGCTGGGTGTGCGGCGCTCTGGCGCCGACGCAACTACGCTGACACTTTCTAATCGAAAGCGCAACCCATGAGAAAGCGCTGCGGAACGGGTAGCATGGCTCTATGGACACTTCTGAGACGGTCCGCACTCCGCCGGGGACCTGCCAGAGCCTGGAAGCGGAGTTCGACGCGTTCGCCCGCAACTGCCCCTCCCGCCCCACGCTCGAACATGTCACCGGACGCTGGGGGAGCCTCGTCCTGGGCGGCCTGCACGAGGGGCCGCTGCGGTTCAACGAGCTGCGGCGCCGTGTCGACGGGGTGAGCGAGAAGATGCTCGCGCAGACCCTGCAGGCGCTCGAACGTGATGGATTCGTCCACCGCGAGGTCCGGACCGCGATCCCCCCGCGCGTCGAGTACAGCCTCACCCCGCTCGGGAGTCGGATCTCCGACAAGCTGATGAGCCTCATCGACGACCTGGAGGCGCACATGCCTGATGTGCTCGCGGCCCAGCAGGTCTACGACCGTAGCCAGGCCCAGGTCTGACGGGCAGCCACTTCCCGAAGTCGGCGGCCTGCCGCGGGCAGGGATGCGGAGGCGGCGGAGCCAGGCCAGGATGGGGCCATGACAGAGAATCACGCATCATGAGCGCCGAGGCGAGGGTCACCGTCACCGACGTGCCGCAGTCGCACCGCTTCGAGGCCCGGCTGGACGGCGAGTTGGCGGGCTACCTGTCCTATCTGCGCGACGACGAGCAGGTGGACTACCAGCACACCGTCGTCGACGAGGAGTACGAGGGCATGGGCGTCGGCGGTGCACTCGCCCGCGCGGCGCTGGACGACGGACGCAAGCGCGGCATCCGGGTCAAGGTCACCTGCCCGTTCCTCAAGGAATGGCTGGTCCGCCACCCGGAGTACCTGCCGGACGCCCAGGACTGACCGGCGGGACTGACCGAGGGGACTGATCGACGACGGCGAAGGCGGCCCCGCTACCCGGAGCCGCCTTCGCCGCTTCACTTCGCCGGCGAGTCGCCCAAGAACTCCACCAGCGCCGGCCCGACCGCCTCGGCCTTCACCATGTGCGTCTGGCCGGGCAGGGTGCGGTACTCGGAGTTCGGCAGCACCTCCGCGAGCTGCCGCGTCCCGTTGCGCATCCAGGTCGGACTCTTGCCGCCGTCCATGACCAGCACCGGTACCCTCACGGACTCCCACCGGTCCTTGGGCAAGGGCTTGCCCGACCCGGTGTCGCCCAGGACCCTGAAGTCGTAGGGCAGCGTGTGGGCAACGGACGTGAGCCGGGACCACACCGGCAGCAGCCGCATGACGACCAGAGCGGCGCCCGGCACGCCGACGGACTTGAGGAACATCTTGACCGCGGCGCCCCGCTGCCCCGACGCGACCAGCCTGTCCATCCGGTCCAGGTAGTCCTGCGGACGCGGGGGATGCGTGTCGTCGACGACGAACGGGGGCTCGTACGCGGCGACTCGGGAGACGCCGTCAAGCCGGGCGGCGGCGTCGAGGGCCAGGACAGCCCCGGACGAGGCGCCGAAGAGAGCCGCCGTGCCACCGGCCTCCGAGACCAGTGCGGCGATGTCCTCGATCTCGCGTTCCGGTGAGTAGGGCTTGGTGTCGCCACTCTCGCCGCGGCCGCGCCGGTCGTAGGTGTAGACGGTGAACTGCGCGGCCAGATCCTTCGCGAGCGGCGCCATCGGTCCGGACGCGCGGTAGCACAGCGCGCCGTCGACCAGGATCACCGACGGGCCGCTGCCCAGCCGGTCGAAGGCGATCTCGGTGCCGTCCTTGGACGTGACGGTGGATGTGGCGGTGCTCATGGACTCTCCTCTTTGTCGTCGTGCCGGCCGGTCTTTGTCGTCGTGCCGGCCGGCGCGTCAGACGCTCGACACGACCTCCTCGTCGTGGCTCGCCGCGCTGACGGGCACGTCGGGGTCGCGGAACCACGAACCCTGCACCGCCCACTGGATCAGCATCAGCACCACGCCGAGCAGCAGCGCGCCCAGGCCGATCACGGTCACGCCACCGGTTGGGCCAAAGATCGGCAGATCGATCGAGGTGCTGCCGTAGGTGGGGCTGGCGTAGACGTCGAACGCCGCATAGCAGAAGAAGTAGAGCAGGATCAGGCCGCCGAGGCCGGGCATGATGCCCTTGAACCACAGGTCGCGGGCACTGCGGGTGAGCACCTTGCGGAAGTACCAGACGCAGGCGAACCCGGTCAGGCCGTAGTAGAAGGCGATGCCCAGACCGACCGAGGCGATGGAGTCCGTCAGCACGTTGGTGCTGATCTTGACCAGCAGGACGTAGAAGGCGATCGAGGCGAGGCCCATGGCGACGGTCGAGAACGTCGGGGTCTGGAACCTGCGGTGGACGTAGCCGAACCTCGCCGGGATCGCCTTGTGGACGGCCATGGAGAAGGTGGTCCGCGCGGTGGGCAGGATGGTGGTCTGGGTGGAGGCGGCCGCGGAGGTGAGCACCATGAAGATCAGCAGCTTGGCCATGAACCAGCCGAGTCCCTTGCTGCCGAACACAGCGTTGCCCAGGCCGGAGAGGACGTCGCCGACGTTGTCCGGGTTGCTGAGGCCGATGCCCTTGTCGCCTACTCCGGCGAAGGCCTGCGCGGAGGTGGACACCAGCGCGTAGATGAGCAGCAGCAGGACCGTGGAGATGACGGCGGCGCGACCGGGGGTGTGCTCCTTGTCGGCGGTCTCCTCGTTGACGGAGACTGCGGTGTCCCACCCCCAGTAGATGAACACGGCGGAGAGGATGCCGGCGGTGAGCGCGCTCGCGGAGGTCACGTTGAACGGGTTGAACCAGGACGCCGAGATGTGTATCGAGGTCGAGGGGGCGTTGCTGGAGTACGTCTTGACCAGGGCGGTGATCGAGAAGACGACCAGCATGGCGACCTCGATGCACAGCAGCCAGCGCTGCAGTGCGGCGGACACCTCGATGCCGACGTAGCAGATCGCCGTCATCACGATGATCCAGATCACCCCGGCGACGGTGGTCCACAGGGTGCTGGAGGACAGGCTGCTGAAGCCGAACAGTTGGAATCCGTAGGAGCCGGCGATCTGCGCCAGGTTGGCCATGACGATGATGTCCGCGACGATGATGCCCCAGCCGCCCATCCAGCCGGTACGGGGGCCGAAGGCCCGCGCCGCCCAGGTGAAGGTGGTGCCGCAGTCCGGGTCGACCTGGTTGAGCTCCTTGTAGGCGTAGGCGATCAGGAGCATCGGGATGAACGCCAGGATGGTGATGATGGGCGCCTGGAGCCCGACCCCGGCCACGATCACGCCGAGGGTGGCGGCCAGGCTGTAGGCGGGGGCGGTCGAGGCCAGCCCGATGGCGACGGAGGAGAAGAGGCCGAGGGCGTTGTTCTTGAGGCCCTTCTCACCCGCGCCGGAGCCGGTGGTGAGCGGGGGGAGGGACTCGGGTGCTGCGGATCTGCCAGAGGGACTGCTCATCGGGGATCCCGTGCCTTTCGCGGTCGGACCTGGAACCGGGCGTGGGTACGAGCGGCCGGGCGTCACCGAGGGGCGAGACGGATGTGACGCGCGTCATGGCCGGATGTTAGGGCCCCATTGTCCTTCGGCGACAGATCGGCGCCACTTCAGGCAGCAGATTCGCTCGGTTGGGGCCCCGGCGCAGGGACGCGGCGGGGTATGCCGGCGGGGCCGGGGCCGGCCGGGGCGTCGTGCCCCGGCCGGTGTCCGCCTCAGGACGCCGCTGTGGGCGGTTGTTCGTGGCTGCCGTAGGGGCGGGTGATGATCTCCATGCCGTGCCCGACCGGATCCAGGAAGTAGAGCCCGCGCCCACCGTGGTGGTGGTTGATCTCGCCCGGCTGCGCTCGGTAGGGATCGGCGAAGTAGGTGATCCCGGCCTGCTGGATCCGCTCGAAGGAGGCGTCGAACTCCTGGTCCGAGACCAGGAACGCGTAGTGCTGCACGGTGATCGACCCCGCCGGGACGGTGGCGAAGTCCAGGGTGACCCCGTTGCCGGTGGCGACCGGGACGAACGGGCCCCACTCGGGCCCGACCTCGAGGCCCAGGACGGTCGCCAGGAACTCGGCGGATTCCCGGTTGTCCCGGGCGTGAACGATGGTGTGGTTCAACTCGACTGACACGGTGGATGCCTCCGTAAGGCACTCACGGGCACCTCCATGCCTCACCCGACCGGTGACCGACACGCGATGCCGTACACATGATCTTAAGACCGACCTGCATGCCCTGAGCCCGGTTTCAGAAGTTCGAGCCGAACGTGGTGACCTCGAGGTGGCCGTCGCACGGCTGGATCTGCGGGAAGGGGGCGAGGGTCAGCGGGTGGGAGTCGCCGGGGATCCGGATGTCGCCGCCGTAGGGGCTCGCCTCGAAGCGGCCGCCTGCGCAGACGCTGCCGAACGCTGAGACCCACAGCAGGGCGAAGGAGGTGCTCTGCTTGGGGGCGAGCAGGACCTCCGTCGGCGGACGCCGGTGCGAGAGGGTCACCGTGAAGGTTCGCGCCTCGGTCTTGCTCACCACCGAGCCGCAGTTCGGCGTGGGCTGCCCGGCGGAACAGACCACGAGGGTGTCGTCGCCGTAGAGCGCGAGCCCCGGCCATCCGTCCAGTCCGCAGAGCGAGTGCGTCACGTTGCGCAGCAGGACTCTGGTGATGGTCTCCCCGCTGCCGTCGGGCACCAGGCCTCCGTCGACCCCGGCCGAGACGGCGAGGTCGCCGGAGGCACAGGTTCGGATCGGGGCAGCCGCCGTGGGCACCGCCGGGGAGGCCGCGCTGGGTGTGGCGGACGCAGGTGTCGCGGCGGGCTCGGCCGCTGGAGGCCGCGCGCCGCTCGGACTTGCACTCTGACTGGCGCTCTGCGCAGTGCCGGCCGCGCCGAAAGGTGCGGCCTGAGGGGCCGTCGGGTCCGGCCCGCCCACTGCCGTGGCGCAGCCCGCAACCGTAGCCAGCAGCACCGCGCCGATCAGTGCACGCCCCCGGAAGATGCCCATGCGGCGACGGTAACGTCCGCGCCCGCGGCGGCCGGCGAAATCGCTCCGCCGTCCCACGCCGTGCATCCGGCGTTCACCTTCCGCGACGTGGCAACGCGTAGGCGGGCGGGCCGGCGATGAGTTTTCCCGCGTACCTCTGCGCGGCGCAGCGCCCCGCACCCGGGTGGGCGCGGGGCGCTGCGGGGCCGTGTCAGATGACGCGGATGTTCTCGGCCTGCGGGCCCTTCTGGCCCTGCGCGATCTCGAACTCCACGGCCTGACCCTCGAGAAGCTCCCGGTAGCCCTGGGCGTTGATGTTGGAGTAGTGGGCGAAGACGTCGGCGCCGCCGCCGTCCTGGGCGATGAAGCCGAAGCCCTTCTCCGAGTTGAACCACTTCACGGTGCCAGTTGCCATGCTGTTTCCTGTTCAGGAGTACGGGGGCGTACCTGGTGCACGCCCTCAGGGTTGAGGTGATCGCCCTGGTCCTCCGACTGCGACACAGCACAGTGCCCACGGTGCGGGACCGTGGGCACGTGAGACTTCGGAACCACGACTGCTGCCGGAAAAACTATCGGATCTGCGTTCGGTTGGCTACGGTGTGCAGGCATACAACAGCAGGTCGCTGTCCGTAACGGCCTTCGCGTTGCGCTGTCGTGGCACGTCGCAGCGGGGACCGCGTCACGCGCGGGGGCTGCGGCGGCGGATGAGCCAGGCCCAGCCGACCAGTGCCAGCCCGACCGCGACGGCGACCACGCCGAGCACGGCGTACTGGCCGTGACCGCTCATCATCGAACCGCGCAACGCGCCTGTGCCCTGGGCGATCCAGACGCCTCCGATCGCGACCAGGACGATGCCGACGATGCCTCGGATCCACATGGCGAACTCCGCTCCAGAATGGCCGCCGGCCAGGTGCGGTGGCGCGTCCTCAGCAAGGTACGCGGATCGCCGGTCATCGGTTCACTCGCGGGTCAACTCGTGCCGTCTACCTGGTGCGGCCGGCCGCACCGAGTCGACCCAGCGCCGCCGGCCTGGGTGCGTTCCTGGTCTTCGGCTCCTGGGCCGTCGCGGTCCTGCTGTTTCGGACCGTCGGCTGACGGTGGCTCAGCGACCCCGAGAGGTAGGTGAGTTCTGCCTCGACGCGCTGGGCGTCCCGGTCCATGACGTCGCTGCTGCCGGCCAGCGGGGGTCGCGGGCCGACCTGACGGCGGTGGTTGCGCTCGAGGGCGTAGGCGAGGAGGCCGATCAGGACGAGTGCGATGAGTGTGTACGTCATGTCACTTATTATTCTCCCGACAACATCCTGCCATAAGTGGCAGTGAAGACCTGTACCTACAAAATCCTGCCAGATATACTTCCCGCATGCTGAGGACCGTTGCCGCCGTACTCATCGACGAGGTCGCCCCCTTCGAGTTCGGGGTGGTCTGCGAGGTGTTCGGGATCGACCGCACCGAGGACGGGGTGCCACCCTTCGACTTCAGGGTGTGCGGTGAGCGCCCCGGCGAGCCGTTGTCGATGAGCGTCGGCGCGCAGGTCATTCCCCGGTACGGGCTCGACGCGCTGGAGGGCGCCGACCTGGTCGCCATCCCCGCCTTCACGATTCGCGACGGATACCCGCCGGCCGTGCTCGACGCGGTGCGGGCCGCCTCCGCCAGGGGCGCGACCCTGCTCACCGTGTGCAGCGGCGCGTTCCTGCTCGGCGCGACCGGTCTGCTCGACGGGCGCCGCTGCACCACCCACTGGCGGCACGCCGCAGAGTTCGCCGAACGCTTCCCCGAGGCCAAGCTCGACCCTGACGTGCTCTTCGTCGACGAGGGCGACATCATCACCAGCGCCGGGACCGCCGCGGGCATCGACGCCTGCCTGCACCTGGTACGCCGCGAACTGGGATCGGGGCCGGCCACCGCCATCGCTCGGCGGATGGTGGTGCCCCCGCAGCGCGACGGCGGACAGCGACAGTACATCGCAGTGCCGATCCCCGAGCGCGACGCGGACAGCCTGGAACCCCTGCTCGCCTGGATGCTCGACACCCTCGAGACCGACCACAGCGTGGCTTCGCTGGCCCGCCGCGCGCAGTTGTCGTCGCGTACCCTGGCCCGCCGCTTCGCCGCCGAGACCGGCACCACCCCGCAGCGCTGGCTCTCCACGCAGCGGGTGGCGCACGCCCGGCGACTGCTGGAGGAGTCGTCGCTCGGCATCGACGAGATCGCCCGCGCCTGCGGCTTCGGCACGGCAGCGCTGCTCCGGCACCACTTCCGGCGCACCGTCGGGATCACCCCGATGGACTACCGCCGTACCTTCGCCCACCGCTGAGTCGGCCCGGGTTTCGGCACGGCCGGATTGTCGGACCCTCGGTGTTGAATGAAGCCATGCCGATTCGACCCGTTCGCGCCAACGTGGATCCCGTCTCCAACGAACCCCCGATTCCGGACGAGCGGCTCGTGGTCCGCGACGAGGACTGGTACGGACGGGACCTCTCCGGCGGCAGGTACGCGCGCCACAGCTTCCTCGACACCGACTGGACGGAGGTCACCACCCAGGGCGCGGTCTTCGACGAGTGCACCTTCGCGGGTGTGCGCTTCAACGCCTCCCGGCACGCGGGGGCGGCCTTCACCAACTGCACCTTTCGCGGCTGCACTTTCTTCGACACCCAGTTCTCCGACTGCAAGCTGGTCGGGAGTCTGTTCCAGCGGTCCACCTTCACCCTCTTCAAGGTGTCCGGCGGGGACTGGTCCTTCGTCGGCCTTCCCGGCGCGGATCTTCGCCAGGCGACCTTCGAGAACGTCCGGATGCGCGAGGCCGACCTGACCGCCGCGCGGTTGGAGAAGGCGATCCTCACCGGCTCGGACCTTTCCGGGGCGATGCTGCGCGGCTCCAAACTCAGCGGCGCCGACCTGCGCGGCAGCGACCTGTCCTCGCTCGACCCGCTCACCGTGGAGCTGGGCGGCGCGATGATCGACCTGGAGCAGGCGGCGGTCATCGCCACGGCGCTGGGGCTGCGCGTCCGCTGACAGCGCGACTGAAAGCCGTCGCGACGGAAAGCCGTGGCGAGCGGAGGCCGGCGTCGGCGTCCGCGCCTAGGATCGGGGACATGCGTATCGTCATCGCCGGGGGACACGGTCAGATCGCACTTCGGTTGGAAAGGCTGCTCGCCGAGCGTGGTGACACGCCGGTCGGCCTGATCCGCAAACCCGCTCAGGAGGCCGACCTGCGTGCGGCCGGAGCGGAGGCGGCCGTCTGCGACCTGGAGTCCGCCACGGTCGAGGAGGTCGCCAAGGTGCTCGCGGGGGCGGACGCGGCCGTGTTCGCGGCCGGGGCCGGATCCGGGAGCGGGGCCGGCCGCAAGGACACGGTGGACCGGGCCGCGGCCGTCCTGTTCGCGGACGCCGCTGAGCTGGCCGGGGTGCGTCGGTTCGTGCTGCTCTCGTCGATGGGGGCGGACCGCGAACCACCGGCGGGCACCGATCCGGTGTTCGCGGCCTATCTGCGCGCGAAAGGCGCGGCGGACGCGGACGTCACCGCGCGCGCCGGCCTTGACTGGACGGTCCTTCGGCCCGGCCGGCTGACGGACGAGCCCGGCACCGGCCGGGTCGCCCTCGCCGAGCACACCGGGCGCGGGAGCGTTCCGCGTCAGGACGTGGCGCTGGCGATCGCGGAACTGCTGAACACCCCGCGGACGAGCGGGCTCATTCTCGAGCTCGTCAGCGGGGAGGTCCAGGCCGAGCAGGCGGTGCGGGACGTGGCTGTCTGAGCCGGCGTCCTGGGTGCCGGCATTCTGCCGGCATTCCGGGTGGTCCTGGCGGTCAGGAGACGGTGACGGCGGTGTCGTCCAGGACGAACGAGGTCTGCTTCGTGTAGTCCTCGGCGCCGCTGAACTTGAGGGTGACGGTCTGTCCGGCGTATCCGGCCAGGCTGAAGCTGTGCTGGGTGTAGCCGTTGGCGTGGTTGAGGTTGGAGTAGGTGGCGAGGGTGGCGAGCACGCTGCCGGAGCTGTCCAGGACCTGGACTGCGAGCGTGTCGTAGGCCTTGGTGGTGGTGGTCTCGGCGGTGTTGACGTGCAGCCAGAAGCTGAAGGTCGCGTTGGCACAGCCGGTCGGCAGGGTGACCGTCTGGGCGAGCGTGTCGGTGGTGGTGCTGCCCCGGCCGTCCAGCCACGCGTCGTAGCTGCCGCTGTGGGCGGGCTCGGTGGAGCTGTTGTTGATGACGCTGCCGCCGGCGGAGTCCGTCTCGGTCCAGGGCGCGGCGGAGCCGGTTTCGAAGCCGGGGTTGCCGAGGAGCTGTGCCGCGGTGCAGCCGCCGCCTCCGGAACCCGCCACGGTCCAGCCGAAGGTCGCGGTGCCCGAAGGACCGGTGGAGTCGGTCGCGGTGACCGAGACGGTGTAGCTGCCTGCGGTGGTCGGGGTGCCGCTGATCAGGCCGGTGGCGGAGTCGACGGTCAGTCCGGCGGGCAGACCGGTGGCGGCCCAGCTCAGGGTGCCTCCGGCGGTGTCGGTGGCGGCGAGCTGGAGGTTGGCGCCGGTGCCGACGGTGCCGGTCTGGCTGCCCGGGTTGGTGACGCTGACGCTTCCGGTGGTGGTGCCGCCGGAGCCGGTGGCGAGCCAGGCGGTGGCGTTCAGGGCGAGTGCGGCATTGGTGCCGGCCGGGTCGTCCCAGCCGTTGAAGAGGTTGTTGCCGCTCTGGCCGGTGCCGTCGTCGATCGCCGAGCTGTCGCCCCAGACGGCGACCCGGCCGGTGCCGAAGGTGCTGGTGGCGAAGAAGGCGTTGGTGTTGCCCCCGCTGGAGCCGGTGCTGAGGTAGACCAGGCCCTTGACCGAGGGGTTGTCGGTCGGGTTGAGGGTGAACGTGGTGCCGTTGCGCAGGATGCTGCCGGTGACGGTGCCGAACGGGCCGTTGAGGACCGGGTTGGACGCGTCGGAGATGGCCCGCGGGTTGTCGGTGACGATGTTCTTGAGGTCGACCGAGAAGCCGAACGGGTCGTTGTTGTCCACACCGTTGCTGGCCAGCAGGTCGTTGACAATGGCGGGGGAGTCCCAGCCGTTGTTGTTGCGGTCGCTGCCGGTGTGGTCGACGACCAGGAAGAGGCCGCCGCCGTGCTGGACGAAGGTCATCACGGCGGTCTTCTCGGACGGGCTGAGCTGGTCCTGGGGTTCGGGTAGCACGAAGGTGTCGAAGTTCGAGAGGTCGAGAGCGTTGGAGGTGCTGCCGTAGGTGATGGTGTTGCCTGCGGGCAACGTCTTCAGGCTGTAGTTGCCGGTCTTCTGCAGGGCGACGCCCCAGGCGGAGATCGCTCCGGTCCAGTCGGTCTCCGACTGCGGGTTGGCGTTCTGGGCGAGCGGGTCAGGCTGGCCGGTGCTGATGATCCAGTCGGCGTTGCCCGCGGTCTCGGACTTGCTGTTGTCGAAGAGCACCCGATGCTGGGCGGTTGCCGCCGGGACCTTCGCGGCAGCGCTTCGCGCCGGCGCCGCGCCCGCCGGCTGGCCGACGGCCACCGAGGCGAGCGCGGCCAGGACGGCGGCGGCGGCGAGTGCCGCCCGGCCGCGGCGAGATGGGAGCTGAATACTGATCATCCGTCAAACTCCTCGAGCTGTGGGGACTGAGGCTTGCGCTACGCGCGTAGGCGCAATGCCGGAGACCAGCATGGGTGTGCGCCGTGGTGTGTTCCACCATGGTCGGGCAACAAAGACTTGAACGGAACATGGCAAACGTGCGGCATGTGACGGAGCCAGTGCGGGGGGACGGAGTGGGAGGCGGTGCGGGCGGGTGCCGTTGGCAGCGGGAGGCGGGGCGGCGAGGGCCACGAAGGCGGCGTTGAGGTGGTCGACTACTGTTGTGAGCGCTCACAGCAGGCCCCCGTGAAGGAGCAGTCGAATGCCCAGCAGCGAGACCGTGACCAACTGGGCCGGGAACGTCACGTTCTCGGCGACGCGGGTCCACCGTCCGGCGACCGTGGACGAACTGCGCCGCGTCGTGGCCGGGGCTCCGTCGGTCCGCGTGCTCGGTTCGGGTCACTCGTTCAACCGCATCGCGGATGCCGACGCGGGCGGCGCGCTTGTCTCCGTCGCGGGACTGCCGGCGGAGATCAGCGTCGACCACGAGCGCTCGACCGTCACGGTCGCGGCCGGGCTACGGTACGCGCAGGTCGCCGCGCACCTGCAGGCGGAGGGCCTGGCCCTGGCCAACCTGGCGTCGCTGCCCCACATTTCCGTGACCGGCGCCTGCGCGACCGCCACCCACGGCTCCGGCGACGGAAACCGCAGTCTGGCCTCTGCGGTGGCCGCGCTCGACCTCGTCGGCCCGGACGGCGACCTGGTCCGGCTGAGCCGAGAGGCGGACGGTGACGCCTTCCACGGAGCGGCCGTCAACCTCGGCGCGCTCGGGGTCGTCACCGCGGTCACCCTGGACGTCGAACCGACCTTCGACGTCGCCCAGCACGTCTACACCGGTCTGGCGCTGGACGCCCTCGCCGAGAACGTCGCGGACGTGTTCGGCGCCGCCTACAGCGTCAGCGCCTTCACCGACTGGCATGCCCCGGAGGCGATGCTCTGGCTCAAGCGCCGCTGCGACACGGCCGACGGCGGGCCGCCCGCCCGGACCTGGTTCGGCGCCACCCCCGCCGACCGTCCGCATCACCCGGTCCCCGGCGTCCCCGCGACCCACTGCACAGAGCAGTTGGGCGTCCCCGGGCCGTGGCACGAGCGGCTGCCGCACTTCCGCCCGGACTTCACCCCGAGCTCGGGGGAGGAGCTGCAGTCGGAGTTCTTCCTCCCGCGCGAGGCGGCACCCGCGGCTTTCGCGGCGTTGCGCGCCCTCGGTGCTCGGCTGGCCCCGGTGCTCCAGGTCTCCGAGCTCCGCACCGTGGCGGCGGAGGAGCTGTGGCTGAGCCCCGCCTACCACCGCGACTCGCTCGCCGTGCACCTCACCTGGATCAAGGACCCGGTGGCGGTCGCCCCCGTCCTCGCCGCCGTCGAGGAGCAGTTGGCGCCCCTCGGTGCCCGGCCGCACTGGGGCAAGCTCTTCAGCGCGACGCCCGGTGCGGCCGCGGAGCTGTACGAACGTGCCTCGGACTTCCGCAAGCTGATGGACCTTCACGATCCGGCGGGCAAGTTCCGCAACGCCTTCGTCGACAGCGTGTACCAGGGCGGCGCGGCATAGGCACGTTACCTGCCGGCTCCCGTGACGCCCTGCGGCGGCCCGCTGCGGTCACCCGACCGCGGGCGTCCGGGCCTGCGCCGCCTGCGGCGGCTTCTCCCGCGCCCCTCCCGCGCGCCGCTCCGAGACGCTGTGGAATATCAGCCGCCGCAACCAATTCGTGCCCGTGACCATGGTCCACGCGCCGCCCCCCGGCCCCCCAATGGGCGTGTGTCGCGGCGTTGACGGAGCTGACCAGGGGCCTAGCGTCAGATATGGGACAAAAGTTCATCAGTGCAGCTCGGCTGATCGATGGTCACATCCTCTGGGAGCAAGCATGGCCTCACCGGACGGCAGGAGTACACGCGAGGCGTCAGATTCAGCGGACCTGGGCGGTCTGCAGCGCCTGGGCCGGTGGTGTGCACGCCGCTTCGTCGTGGTCATCGTCCTGTGGCTGGTCGCCCTCGGCGGCCTGCACACGCTCCAGAACACCGTCGGCGGAACCTACTCCGACGACTTCTCGCTGCCCGGAACGCAGTCCCAAGAGGGCCTCGCCGTGCTCAGCGCCCACTCGCCGGGCGCGGGCGGCATCGGCGCGCAGATCGTCCTGCACGACGCCCAGGGCCCGCTGACCGCGGTCCAGAGCCAGGTCGACCAGACGGTCGCCTCGCTGCAGCACCTCCCGCACGTGCTCTCCGTGGCGAACCCACTGCCACCCCCCACAACGGGCTCCACGTCCGGCTCTCCGCCCCCCTCCGGCACGCAGTCCACCGGCGCGCTCACAGCCGACGGCAAGACGGGCTACATCACCGTCCGGTTCGATTCCAACCCGACCTCGTTCGGCCAGTCCTATCTCAGCGAGGTCGACGGCGCGGTCGCGCCGCTCAGGGCCGCCGGCGTCCAGGTCGAGTACGGCGGACCGCTGGGCGAGCTCGCCAGACCCAAGGCCGCCGACCTGACCAGCGAGGCCATCGGGTTCGCCGTCGCGGTGGTCGTGCTCCTGATCGGCTTCGGCAGCCTCATCGCCGCCGGGCTGCCGCTGCTCACCGCACTGATCAGCGTCATCGTCGGACTCAGCTGCCTGAGCCTGCTGGCCGCGGCCTTCACCTTCGCGAGTGTGTCACCGACCCTGGCGACGATGATCGGGCTTGGCGTGGGCATCGACTACGCCCTGTTCCTGATCACCCGTCACCGGCAGCTGCTCATCGACGGCGCGGATCCGGTGACGGCAGCGGGCCGGGCGGTCGCCACCAGCGGCCGCGCCGTCCTGGTGTCCGGATGCACCGTCATCGTCGCCCTCGCCGGCCTCTACGTGTCGAGAGTCAGCTTCATCGGAAGGCTCGGCGCCGCGGCCGCCGTCACCGTGGTCGTCGCGGTCCTCGGTGCGATCACCCTGGTCCCGGCGCTGCTCGGGCTGGTCGGCCGCCGGATCGACCGCTACTCCGTACGCACCCCCGTCGCTGAGGGCACCTCGCCGACGGGCGCCGAAGCGCACGGCGGATGGCACCGCTACGCGCAGCGGGTGGAACACCGCCCGTGGTGGTTCCTCGTCGGCGGGCTGGTGGTCGTGGGGGTCCTCGCGATCCCGCTGTTCTCCATCCGGCTCGGGCACATCGACGACGGCGCGGACCCCACCAGCTTCACCGACCGGCGCGCCTTCGACCTCATCAGTTCGGGCTTCGGGCCTGGCGCCAACGGCCCGCTGACCATCGTCGTCGACCAGAGCGGAGTGCCGTCCTCGGACCGCGCCGCGCTGTCGGCCAACCTGCAGAAAGCCCTCACCGGCGTCCCCGACGCGGCGAGCATCACCCCGCTCCAGCCCACCAGCGACGGCCAGGCACTGATCGCCACCGCCGTCTCGACCAGCGCACCACAGGACGCCGCCACCACACGGCTGTTCAACCACCTGAAGGACGACGCACTGCCGCAGGGCGTGTCGGGAACGGCCGCGAAGGCCTACGTCACCGGGACGACCGCCGCCCAGCTGGACTTCCTGGAGATCATCGCCCGACGTCTCCCGGTCATCATCGCGGTCGTGGTCGGCCTGGCGTTCCTGATCATCCTGATCGTCTTCCGCGGACTCCTGGTCGCCGTCAAGGCGGCCGTGCTCAACCTGCTCTCGATCGCCGCCTCCTACGGTGTCGTGGTCGCGGTCTTCCAATGGGGCTGGGGCGGGCCCGCGTTGGGGGTCTCCGGCAAGGTTCCGATCGAGAGCTACGTGCCGATGATGATGTTCGCCATCGTCTTCGGCCTGAGCATGGACTACGAGGTCTTCCTGCTCGCGCGGGTCCACGAGGCGTGGATGCGCACCAATGACAGCAAGGGCAGCGTCGCCCACGGGTTGGAGATCACCGCGCGGGTGATCACCTGTGCGGCGCTGATCATGGTGAGCGTCTTCGCGGCGTTCATCCTCAGCAACAACATCGTGGTCAAGATGCTGGGACTGGGGCTGGCCGTCAGCGTGCTGGTGGACGCCACCATCGTGCGCCTGCTGCTCGTTCCGGCGGTGATGACGCTGCTGGGCCGGAGCGCCTGGTGGCTGCCACGATGGCTGGACCGGATCCTGCCCCACGTGGACACCGAGGGCGAGTCGCAGTGAGGGGACCCGAGGTGCGGGTCGCCGGACGCAGAGACGGCCCGGAGCTCAGGCCGTCTCGCGGGCCGGTCACTTCGCGGTGGGAGCCTTCGCGGTGGTCTTCTTCGGGGTGGTCTTCTTGGCGGCCCGTTTGAGCTCCTGCTTGTAGGAGCGGACCTGGTCCAGGGACTCCGGGCCGGTGATGTCCGCCACCGAGCGGTGGCTCCCCTTCTCGCCGTACGGGCCGGCGGCCTCACGCCAGCCCTTCGGCCGCACGCCGAACTGCTTGCCCAGGAGGGCCAGGAAGATCTGGGCCTTCTGCTTGCCGAAGCCGGGAAGCTCGTTCAGCCGCCCGAGCAGGTCCTCGCCGGAGCCCGCGTCGCGCCACACCGCGGTCGCGTCGCCGTCGTAGTGGTCGACTAGGTACTGGCAGAGCTGCTGCACCCGCTTGGCCATGGAACCCGGATAGCGGTGCACGGCGGGCTTCGCCGACAGGAGCGCGGCGAATTCGTCCGGATCGTAGGCGGCGATCCGGCGCGCGTTCAGGTCGTCGCCGCCGAGGCGCTGCAGCACGGTGTACGGGCCGGAGAACGCCCACTCCATCGGGATCTGCTGGTCCAGCAGCATGCCGATCAGGGCGGCCAGCGGGCTGCGACTGAGCAACGCGTCGGCCTCGGGATCCTGTGCGAGGTGAAGTGTGATGTCCATGGCGTTCAGGGACTCGGGTCCGGTCCGGTGGCCCGGCTTCCGCTTCCCGTCCTCCTTTTCGTCCGCACGCCCTATCTTCCCGAATGCGGATCACTTTCGCCCCGTGGCGCCGCCCTTCGTGTGTCTCAGGGGCAGTGCTTCCAGGAGAAGTGGTAGACGGTGGTGATACTGCCGTCCGTCGAGTCCATGGTCATGAAGCTGTTCGTGGTCGCCGGGTCCGACGTGCCGAGGTTCACCTGCAGCTGGGTGTTGATGTTCAGGTCGCGGGTCTCCCCGCACGGCGCGAAGACCACAGCCCCGACTCCGGCCACGTCCGTGGCCTGCCAGTCGTCGTCGAGCGGGCCGCTGAAGGAGTGGCTGGCGCTGGTGGTCTGCGACTGTCCCTGGAAGTAGTAGTTCGCGCGCTCGATGCTGCTCGCGCCGCTCGCCAGGCTGGCGAATCCGCGGTAGTCAGCCTGGGCGATGGCGTAGGTGAAGCCCTGGGGCACGTTCACCCGCACGTCCAACTGGCAGTTCTTCCGGGAGTCCGTCCGCGCCGCGCCCACGCCGACCTGGGCGAGGTAGTTGCTGTACGTCACGGTGAAGGCGGTGTTGTCCGGGGCGACGGCGACCGCTGCGGTCCCGGCGGGACAGCCCGACCCGTTGACGGTCACGAGTCCGACGGTGACGTTCCCGGGCGGGGGGACGTCGGTGGGCCGTTGCGGCGAGACCTGGCCGAGCATCGACGAGGCGAGCAACGATGCCATTGCACCGCTCATTGCTAACGCACCGAACATGGGATGACCCTTCGATCGGGTCTGCATATGTCGCAGACATGACAAGTAGCCTGGACCTCACCGTAGGCCCGTTGCGGGCCCGGGGCAATGGCCGCGGAGCGCATACCTGTGTGTGCGAAGAAGCTGCTGCCGGAGCCCGGCTGGCGGAAGCCCGTTGCTCAGTTCCAGTGAAACGCCGCACCCGTCCGTTCCGGTGTGACGCACGGCCGGAATTGATGATGGTTGCAAGGATTGCGTCCACGGAATTGAGGAAGTCAATGGCGACCTTTGTAGTCCTGGTGAGCTGGACGGAGCAGGGGATCCGGATGTACCCGGAGACCACCCAGCGGGCCGATGCCTTCGCCGGGGTGCTGGAGAAGCTCGGGGCAAGGCTGGTCAGCATCTTCTGGACGATCGGCCCCTACGACATCGTCACGATCGTCGAGGCCCCGGACGATGCGACCATCACCGCGGGCCTGCTGCGGGTGGGCGCGCTCGGTAATATCCGGAGCACGACGATGCGGGCGTTCGACCGAGCTGAGATGGAAAGCATTGTCGCCAAGGCCACCGCGGGCTGAGGTCGCTTCAGTTCGCCTGGCTACGACGAAGGTCCGGACCTATCGGTCCGGGCCTTCGTCGGGTGCCCTTGACCTTGTCCCTGGGGCAAGGCCCAGCATCGGTGCGACCGGGCGGACGCCCGGAGTGAGGAAGCCGTCATGGAGCTCTGGACCATCGGCACCTTCGCCGCTGCCTCGCGGTTGTCGCCGAAGGCGCTGCGCCTGTACGACGAGTTGGAGTTGCTGGTTCCGGCCCGGACCGACCCGGCTTCGGGCTACCGCCTCTACAGCCCCGAGCAGTTGGAGCGGGCGCGGCTGGTCGCGTGGCTGCGGCGGCTCGGGATGCCGCTGGCCCGGATCCGGTCCGTGTGCGACCTGGAGCCGGACGCCGCCGCCAAGGCGGTCGCGGCGTACTGGGCCGAGGCGGAGGCGGAGCAGGGGCAGCGACGTGAGCTGGCCCACTTCCTCATCGAGAAGCTGTCAGGAAGGACCGTTGCCATGTTCCAGGTCGCCACCCGCGAGGTCGGGCAGAGGACCTTGCTCTGCGCGCTGCGCCACGTCACCGTCGCCGAGATCGGCGAGTTCAGCACCAGCATGGTCCTGCGCCTCGGGGACGGGTCCGTACCCGGGGTGCGCGGACTCGAAGGCGCGCCGTTCATGGTCTACCACGGCGAGGTGGACGCGGACTCGGACGGGCCGGTCGAGTGGTGCCGCCCCGTCCCCGCCGAGGCGGCCGACGAACTCGCGGCCCGTTACCCCGATCTGACGATCCGCCAGGATCCTGCGCACCGCGAGGCGTACGTCCGGCTCAACAACGACCAACTCGCCAGGGCGGATGGACTCCGCGCCTTCGAGTCCCTGCAGGCATGGTTCGCCGAGCACGGGGTCACTCCCTCGGGTCCACCGCGGCAGACCTTCTTCGCCGACCCGCGCGAGGTGGCAGCCGACATCCCGGTCAGCGACGTCATCGGGCCGCTGCCGCCGGTGGCGTAGCCCGGCGGAACAGTGGCTGAACACTTCCCCCGGCAGAACACTTCCTCCGAACTCCCGCAGAACACCCGCCGAAATACCTGGCCGGCTCCGGGCCGGTTGGGTATTCGCCGGAGTGATCAGCGCGCTCTGCTACAGTTGAGCTACCGACGCGGGGTGGAGCAGCTCGGTAGCTCGCTGGGCTCATAACCCAGAGGTCGCAGGTTCAAATCCTGTCCCCGCTACTTGAACTCTGTAGGCCCGGCGTTCTCGCTGGGCCTGCAGAGTTTTGCGTGTGAGTCCGCTCACAACCTGCGGAGAAGACTCTCCGCCGCCCCCTGGCTCGTTCTTGCGATCCTCCGCGCCCAGTGCTGCGGAGCTCTCCTCGAAGCGTGCCGCTACGAGGAAGGTTCTCTGTGAACCATCGCACCAGCCGATCCAACGACCAGCGTCCCGCCACCCGCTTCGGCCGCCCCACCGGGGCGAGCAGCCGCAGCGGTGGTGGCGGCGGCCAGACCCAGTTCCGTGGCCGCCCGCAGCAGGGCGCACCCCGACGACGTCCCACCTCCGCCCCCCAGGGCGAGTTCGAGATGCCGATCAGCTCGACCCCGGCGCTTCCCGCCGTCTCCTCCTTCGCCGAGCTGGACATGCCGAACGGCCTGCTGGCGACGCTGACCCGGGAGGGCGTGACCGAGCCGTTCCCGATCCAGGCCGCCACGCTCCCCAACACCCTTGCCGGACGCGACGTCCTCGGCCGTGGCCGCACCGGCTCCGGCAAGACCCTCGCCTTCGGCCTGGCGCTGCTGGCCCGTACGGCCGGCCGTCGCGCCGAGCCGAAGTGCCCGCTGGCCCTGGTGCTCGTGCCGACCCGTGAGCTGGCCCAGCAGGTCGCCGACGCACTTACGCCCTACGCCACCGCGGTGAACCTGCGGCTGACGACGGTCGTCGGCGGTATGTCGATCGGACGCCAGGCCGGCTCGCTGCGGCGCGGCGCCGAGGTGCTGATCGCAACCCCGGGTCGTCTCAAGGACCTGATCGACCGCGGCGACGCCCGCCTGGACCGGGTCGGGATCACCGTCCTGGACGAGGCCGACCAGATGGCCGACATGGGCTTCCTGCCCCAGGTCACGGCGCTGCTGGAGCAGGTGCAGCCGAACGGTCAGACGATGCTGTTCTCGGCGACCCTGGACCGCAACGTGGACCGCCTGGTGCGCCGCTTCCTGAGCGACCCGGTGACCCACTCCGTGGACCCCTCGGCTGGGACGATCACCACCATGGAGCACCACGTGCTCTATGTCGCGGACGCCGACAAGCGGGCTGTGGCCGTGGAGATCGCCGCCCGCGAGGGTCGCGTGATCATGTTCATGGACACCAAGCACGCCACCGACAAGCTGGCCAAGGAGCTGCTCGCCAACGGCGTGCGCGCGGCCTCGCTGCACGGCGGCAAGTCCCAGCCGCAGCGCAACCGGGTGCTGGAGCAGTTCAAGGACGGCCACATCACCGCGCTGGTCGCAACCAACGTCGCGGCCCGCGGCATCCACGTCGACAACCTCGACCTGGTCGTGAACGTGGACCCGCCCACCGACCACAAGGACTACCTGCACCGCGGCGGCCGCACCGCCCGCGCGGGGGAGTCCGGGACCGTGGTCACCCTGGTGCTGTCCAACCAGCGCCGGGAGATGGCGCGGCTGATGGCCGACGCCGGGATCACCCCGAACAACGACCGGGTCCGGGCCGGCGACGCCGAGCTCTCGCGGATCACCGGCGCGCGCAAGCCCAGCGGCGTCCCGGTGGTCGTCACCGCGCCCGCGCCCGCTGTCCCCACGCAGAGCCCTCGTGGCCCGCGCGGCGGCAGCGGCTCGGGCGGGGGCAACGGCGGTGGCGGTGCTCGCGGCCGCCGTCCGCGTCGCCCCTCCGGTCCGCGCCCGACCCGCGCGGCCTGACCGGCAGCATGGGGCGACCTCGTGGTCGTGCGGCCGTAGCGCTGTGAACAGGAGGGCCTCGGACCGGGGAACCGGTGCCGGGGCCCTCCTGCGTGCTCTGCTGCCTTAGACCGACCGGCAAATGGAGGGCGCTGTGGCGGGCAAGGGGGCACCTCCCGCCCGAAGGGTGGGGGAGGCTCTCGCCTGACCGGGTTGTCGTCAGTCGCCAATTCTCCGCAGCCCGCCCAGGGTCCGCGAGAGCAGCCGCGAGACGGGCATCGATGCAGAGCCCCGCTCCGATCCGGGACGGGGAAGTAGCGCTTGATCTCTCCGGTGACGGTCGGCAGCGCGCAGGTGGGGAGCCGTGCCGCTGGCGGGTGGTCACTTCGGGCCCCGGGGCTGGTGGGGCTTGCGCTGATGTGGGCCGCCGACGGGTCCGTTCGGCCGGGGGTGCCCGCCCCCGGGGCGGGCACCCCCCCGTAGTGCCCGCCACCGGGCACGCGAGCGTGCCGGTGGCTCATCCTGGTCGTACTCGAACGGACGAAACACCCCCGACCAGGGGTCTACGCACCGCCGACCGGGGGGTGTCGCGTCGCGCGGTCCATAAGACGTCCCGATTCGCCCAGAGATTCGCCCTGGGGTACGGTCACGCGGAGTTCCCTGGTCATCGTGCTGGACGGTCGGAGTCAGGACCAGGGTCAGAGTCAGGACGAGTGCCGTGGCCCCATCCCAAAGACACGACCCTGTGCGGGTCGTCATCATCGACGACGAAGCACTCATCAGGTCAGGACTCGCCATGATCCTCGGCACCGCGCCGGACATCGAGGTCGTGGCCACCTGCTCCGGCGTCGAGTCGCTGGCTGTGGTCCGGGAGCATCGGCCGCACGTGGTCCTGCTCGACATCCGGATGCCCGACATCGACGGCCTCACCCTGCTCCGCCGGCTGCGGGCGCTGCCCGAGAGCCCGCACGTCGCGATGCTCACCACCTTTGACACCGACGAGTACCTGGACCAGGCGCTGCGGCTCGGGGCCAGCGGCTTCCTGCTGAAGGACACCGAGCCGGACATCCTGGCGCGTTCGGTACGCGCGGTGGCCACCGGTGCCGGCTGCCTCTCGGCGCCGGTGCTGCGGCGGTTGCGCGAGGGCGGGCGACCCGCAGGCGGCCGGGGGAGCGAGGTCATCGACAGCCTCAGCGAGCGCGAGCGCCAGGTCCTGGGCTTCCTGGGACACGGCCTGTCGAACATCGAGATCGGCGCCCGCATGCACCTGGGGGCGGCGACCGTGAAGGACTACGTCAGCGCCGTCCTCACCAAGCTCGGCGTGGCCAACCGGATCCAGGCCGCGGTCCTCGCCGAGCGTGCGGGCCTGATCGAATGACCGCCCGCCGAACCGGTGCCCGCGACCTCCCGTCCCTGAACCCCGGAGCGAACCCCGGAGCGGACCCGAGAGCGAACCCCAGAACGAACCCCAGAGCCCCGCGCCTCGGCGCACTGCACCCGCGCACCCTGCACCGGGCCGCCCAGTCGCTGCCCGCGTGGCTGCGCCACGGAGCGGTCACCCTCGTCCTGGTCGCGGCCTCCACCGTCGACGCGCTCCTCAACTTCCCCCCTCCCCGCGACTGGACCTTCACCGTCTCGCTCGTCGCCGCCGTGGCCCTGCTGCTGCGTCGCAGGCTGCCGCGGCTGGTGCTGCTCGCCATACTCCCCGGCCTGTACGCGGGCACCGCGATGGTCGCGGCCATGGCCGCCCTCTACACCGTCGCCCGGGGCCGCCGCGCCACCTGGCAGACGTGGGTTGCGGCGGCCGTGGTCGGGGTCGGGCTGTTCCTGCCCTGGCCGATCACGGACTTCGCCAAGGAGAGCGCCAGCGACATCAGCCAGCGTCTGATCTACGCGGTGATGCTCGCGGCGGGCCCGGCGGCCCTCGGTCTGCTCACGCAGACCAGGGAGGACCTCCGGGAGCGGATCGCCGAGCTGGCAACGTTGCGCGACCACGAGCGGGAGCTGCACGCCCAGACGGTGCTGGCCCGCGAGCGCGCGAGGATCGCCCGGGAGATGCACGACGTGGTCTCGCACCAGGCCGGCCTGATCGCGGTCCAGGCGGGGGCCCTGCAGGTCACCGCGCGCGACCCGGAGGTCAGGGCGACGGCGGGGACCCTGCGCGGGCTCGCGGTGGCGACGCTGGAGGAACTGCGCAGCATGATCCTGGTCCTGCGCGCCGCCGGCGCCGGGCCGACCGAGCTGGTCCCGCAGCCCAGGCTCGCGGACCTGCCACGGCTGGTCGCCGAGTCGGAGGTGGACGCGGCCCTGCACATGCTGGCGCCACCTGAGGGGACGCTGCCCGAGCCGGTGGAACGCGCCGCCTACCGGACGGTGCAGGAGGCGCTGACCAATGTGCGCAAGCACGCTCCGGGCGCGCGGACCGAGGTGTCCTTGCTCTCCGAGGGCGACCGGCTCCGGGTCGCGGTGGTGAACGGGCCGCCGCCGACCGAGATCATCTCCTGGTCGGACCTCTCCGACCTGCCCGGCGGCGGCCACGGCATCGTCGGGCTGCGGGAACGGGCGACGCTGCTCGGCGGCACCCTCGCGACCGGTCCCACCGTCGACGGCGGCTTCGCCGTCCGGCTGAGCCTGCCGGTGGCCCCGCTGCCCGAGGGACCGTCAGCCGGCGAGCGGGTTTCCTTCTGACGCCGTCTGCCGGACACACGTGGGGAGGACCTCCAGGGATAGGCTCGGGCGCGTACCGAACATCTGCAGGATGGAGTGAACGCGATGTCCGAGGGAACCAGTTCCGACCGGCTGCCGCTGGACCGTTCGCCGGAGTGGGCGGAGTTGGGCAAGCATCGGGCGCAGGTGGGGGAGGTGCATCTGCGGGAGTTGTTCGCGGCTGATCCCGGGCGTGGGGAGCGGTATGCGGTGCGGGTGGGTGACCTGTATCTGGACTACTCCCGGCATCTGGTGACCGATGAGACGTTGGGGCTGTTGCGGCAGTTGGCGGTCGCGCGCGGGGTGTTCGAGCTGCGGGACGCGATGTTCCGCGGTGAGAAGATCAATGTGACGGAGCACCGGGCGGTGCTGCACACGGCGTTGCGTGCGCCCCGGGACGCGGTGGTGGAGGTGGACGGGCGCGATGTGGTGCCCGAGGTGCACCGGGTGCTCGACAAGATGGCCGGGTTCGCCGAGCGGGTGCGGTCGGGGGAGTGGACCGGGCACACCGGTAAGCGGATCCGCAATGTGGTGAACATCGGCATCGGCGGGTCGGATCTGGGCCCGGCGATGGCGTACGAGGCGTTGCGGGCGTTCACCGACCGGGATCTGACGGTGCGGTTCGTCTCGAACGTGGACGGGGCGGATCTGCACGAGGCCGTGCGGGACCTGGACGCGGCCGAGACGCTGTTCATCGTCGCCTCGAAGACGTTCACCACCATCGAGACGATCACCAATGCGACCTCGGCGCGCAACTGGCTGCTGACCGAGCTGCGGGCCGGCCAGGAGGCGGTGGCCAAGCACTTTGTGGCGTTGTCGACCAATGGTGCGGCGGTGTCGGACTTCGGCATCGACGTGGCGAACATGTTCGAGTTCTGGGACTGGGTGGGCGGCCGGTACTCCTTCGATTCGGCGATCGGGCTGTCGCTGATGCTGGCGATCGGCCCGGAGCAGTTCCGGGAGATGCTGGCCGGGTTCCACTTGGTGGACGAGCACTTCCGCACCGCGCCGGTGGAGTCGAACGTGCCGCTGCTGCTGGGGTTGCTGGGGGTCTGGTACGGGGCGTTCTTTGATGCGCAGTCGCATGCGGTGCTGCCGTACTCGCACTATCTGTCGAAGTTCACGGCGTATCTGCAGCAGTTGGACATGGAGTCCAACGGCAAGTCGGTGGACCGACAGGGCAACCCGGTGCGGTGGCAGACCGGTCCGGTGGTGTGGGGCACGCCGGGCACCAACGGGCAGCACGCGTACTACCAGTTGCTGCATCAGGGAACCAAAGTTATTCCGGCGGATCTGTTGGGTTTCGCGCGGCCGGTGCCGGGGTTGGCGCCGGGATTGGTGGCGCAGCACGACCTGTTGATGGCGAACCTGTTCGCGCAGGGGCAGGCGTTGGCGTTCGGCAAGACCGCGCAGGAGGTGGCCGCGGAGGGGGTGCCGGCGGAGCTGGTGCCGCACAAGACGTTCCGGGGCAATCATCCGACCACCACGATCCTGGCCGGGGAGCTGTCGCCGTCGGTGCTGGGGCAGTTGATCGCGTTGTACGAGCACAAGGTGTTCGTGCAGGGTGCGATCTGGAACATCGACTCCTTTGACCAGTGGGGCGTCGAGCTGGGCAAGGTGCTGGCCAAGAAGATCGAACCGGTGCTGGTGGAGGGCACCGGCCTGGAGCAGTTGGACTCCTCCACCGCCACCCTGGCCGCCCACTACCGCACCCTGCGGGGCCGCTGAGGCAGCCGCTGCTACCAGGGCATCGCCGCGCCGCCGTTGGGCCGCAGGATCTGTCCGGTGACGAAGCGGGCGGCGTCGCTGACCAGATAGCGGATGGCATAGGCGATGTCCTCGGGCTCGCCGATCAGCCCGAGCGGGGACATCCGGCGCAGCGGCTTCTCGGCCGCCGCGCGGGCGGCCTCGTCCACGCTGCCGTCCGGCAGCAGGTAGTGCCGCGCGGTCATCGCGGTGCGCACCAGTCCCGGTGCCACCGCGTTGACCCGCACCCCGTAGCGGCCGACCTCGGCCGCGAGGTTCTTCGTCAGCTGGACGACGGCCGCCTTGGACACCGAGTAGCTCATGATCTCCGGGGTCGCCGTGTCCACGGCGCTGGAGGCGGTGTTGACGATGCTGCCGCCGCCGCGTGCGCTCATGATCCGCGCGGCGGCCTGGCAGGCGTGGAAGGTCCCCTTGAAGTTGACGTCGAGCACGGCGTCCAGGTCGGCCTCGTCCACGTCCACGACCCTGCCGGTGCGGATGATCCCGGCGATGTTGCAGAGGATGTCGAGCCGCCCCTGCTCCGCCGCCGTGCACTCCATCAGGGCGAAGACCGCCGCCCGGTCGGTGACGTCCAGCGCGGCGGCCGCTGCCGCCTTGCCGATGCCCTCGGCGGTCGCCGCCGCCGAGGCGCCGTCGACGTCGGTGCAGACGACGAAGGCGCCCGCTGCCGCCAGCACTTCCGCGGTGGCGCGGCCGATGCCGCTGCCCGCGCCGGTGACCACGGCGACGCGTTCGGCGAGACCGTAGGGATCAGGGTGGGTGGTCATGGAACAACGAGTACCAGGGTGACCTTGAAGGGGGAAGCAGGAGTACAGTTCCCTACTGACAAGTAACTTTTCGAGGGGTGGCCCGGCATGACAGCGGCAGCAGGGGTGGACCAGGCGTCCGGACGGGCGTCGGAGTTCGATCGGGGCACTGCCGTGGCCCCGCGCCGTGACCAGCCCTCGGTGTACGACGCGGAACTCGACGGTGGCTGGCGCATCGGCGGCGGCATCAACGGCGGCCTGCTGCTCGCCGTCGTCGGCAGTGCCCTCAAGCAGGAGCTCGGCGCCGTCGACGGTCATGCCGACCCCTTCTCGCTGAGCGCCTACTACCTCTCCGCCGGACGCCCCGGACCCGCCGAGATCCGTACCGAGGCGGTGCGGCGCGGACGCACCGTCAGCACCGGCGCGGCTACCCTGCTGCAGTCGGGGGAGGACGGCCGACTCGTGGAGCGGCTGCGCGTGCTGGCCTCCTACGGCGACCTCGACGCAGCGAAGGGCGAGGTGCGCACCACGGCCACCCCGCCGGTGATGCCTCCTCCGGAGGAGTGCATCAGCACCGAGCACGCCCCGCCGGACTTCCTGGCGAACGCCGCGCTGCTGGAGCGCCTCGACCTGCGCCTGGACCCGGCCTGCGTCGGCTGGGCGCTCGGCGAGCCCTCGGGCGAGGGCCGGATCCAGGGCTGGCTGCGCCTCGCCGACGGCCGCGAGCCCGACCCGCTGATGCTGCTGCTCGCCGTCGACGCCCTCCCGCCGGTCACCTTCGACCTCGGCCTCTACGGCTGGACGCCCACCCTGGAACTCACCGCGCACGTCCGGGCCCGCCCCGTCCCCGGCTGGCTCCGGGTCACCCATGCGACCCGGAACCTGGCCGGCGGCTTCCTGGAGGAGGACGCCGAGGTCTGGGACGCGTCGGGCCGGCTCGTCGCCCAGTCCCGCCAGCTCGCAGTAGTGCCCCGCGGCGCGTAGGCCCCCGGCGGGTGGCGGCACCTCGCCGCGCAGGGGGCGTTACGCGCCGCCAGGCACCGCCACGCGGCGGAGCCGCACGGTGCTACTGCGACGGTGCCCCGCGGCGGAGTCGCTGACGCTCGCAACCGCGAAGATCTACTGGACGGACCCTAAGGCCGGTCGGCCTGAAGTCGCTGGTACATGATGTGCAGGCCGACGTAGCCCAGGGTCGGGTGGAGGTAGCCCTCGGGGAGTGTCCCGACGATCTCGAAGCCGAGCGACTTCCACAGGGCGACCGCGCGGGTGTTGGACTCCACCACGGCGTTGAACTGCATCGCGCGGTATCCCTCGGCCCGCGCCCAGCCGAGCACGTACTCGCCCAGCGCTCGGCCGACGCCCCGGCCCGCGTGGGCCGGGTCCACCATGAAGCTGGCACTGGCGATGTGGGACGCCCCGCCCATGTGGTTGGGGTTCATCTTCGCCGTACCGAGGACCGCGCCGGACGCCTCGTCGACCGCGACGACGGTACGGCTCGGCGGCTGCAGCATCCACATCGACCGGGCCCGCTCCTCGTCCAGGTCGCGGGGGTAGGTGTAGGTCTCGCCTGCGGCGACGATCTGGTGGAAGAACGGCCAGACCGCGTCCCAGTCCTGAGCGACCGCCTCTCGAATCATCATGATCACCAGTGTCCCGCCGCGACCCGCCGGGCGGCCAGAGGTTTTCCCCCGCGCGCCGGTAGCGGCAGAATGCAGAGCGGCATCCCTGCGAGAAGGCGGTAACCCAGCGTGACCCTTCAGAGTGCGTCCATCCAGCAGACCATCGCCGACGAGCTCGGCGTACGGGCCGGGCAGGTGCAGGCCGCCGTGGACCTGCTCGACGGCGGGGCGACCGTGCCCTTCATCGCCCGCTACCGCAAGGAGGCCACCGGCGAGCTCGACGACTCCCAGCTCCGGACCCTGGAGGAGCGGCTGCGCTATCTGCGTGAGCTGGAGGAGCGCCGAACCGCGATCCTGGAGTCCATCCGCAGCCAGGGCAAGCTGGACGAGGCCCTGGAGGCGCAGATCCGCGCCGCCGACTCCAAGGCCCGGCTGGAGGACATCTACCTCCCCTTCAAGCCCAAGCGGCGCACCAAGGCGCAGATCGCCCGCGAGAACGGACTGCAGCCGCTCGCGGACCTGCTGCTCGCCGACCCCACCCGGGACCCGCAGAGCGAAGCCGCCGCCTACGTCGGGGAGAACGTCGCCGACACCGCAGCGGCCCTGGAGGGCGCACGCTCGATCCTGGTCGAGCAGTTCGGCGAGGACGCCGACCTGCTCGGCGAACTGCGGGAGCGGATGTGGGGCCGAGGACGCCTCGCGGCGAAGGTCCGCGAGGGCAAGGAGGAGGCCGGGTCGAAGTTCTCCGACTACTTCGACTTCGCCGAGCCCTTCGTCAAGCTGCCCTCGCACCGGGTGCTGGCGATGCTGCGCGGCGAGAAGGAGGACGTCCTCGACCTCACCCTGGAGCCCTACGCCGACAACGCCGACGCCGAGGCTCCCGGCGGCTACGAGGCCCGGATCGCACAGCGCTTCGAGATCGCCGACCGCGGCCGCCCGGGCGACCGCTGGCTGCTGGACACCGTCCGCTGGGCCTGGCGCACCCGGATCCTGGTCCATCTCGGCATCGACCTGCGGCTGCGGCTGCGCACCGAGGCCGAGGACGAGGCCGTCCGGGTCTTCGCCGCCAACCTGCGCGACCTGCTGCTCGCCGCGCCCGCCGGCACCCGCGCCACGCTGGGCCTCGACCCGGGCTTCCGTACCGGAGTCAAGGTCGCCGTGGTCGATGCCACCGGCAAGGTCGTCGCTCACGACACCATCCACCCGCATGTGCCGGCGAACCGCTGGGACGCGTCGATTGCGACGCTCGCCAAGCTCTGCGCTGCGCACAGGGTCGAGCTGATCGCCATCGGCAACGGCACGGCCTCGCGGGAGACCGACAAGCTCGCCGGGGACCTGATCCAGCGCCACCCGGAGCTGAAGCTCACCAAGGCCGTGGTGTCCGAGGCGGGCGCGTCGGTCTACTCGGCCTCGGCGTTCGCCTCCCAGGAGCTGCCGGAGCTGAACGTGTCCATCCGGGGTGCGGTCTCCATCGCCCGCCGGCTTCAGGACCCGTTGGCCGAGCTGGTCAAGATCGATCCCAAGTCCATCGGCGTCGGCCAGTACCAGCACGACCTGTCCGAGGCCAAGTTGTCCCGCTCGCTGGACGCCGTGGTCGAGGACTGCGTCAACGGCGTCGGCGTGGACGTCAACACCGCGTCCGCGCCGCTGCTCACCCGGGTGTCCGGGATCGGGGCCACCCTCGCCGAGAACATCGTGGCGCACCGCGACGCGAACGGGCCGTTCCGCAGCCGCAAGGCGATCAAGGACGTGGCACGGCTCGGCCCCAAGGCGTTCGAGCAGTGCGCGGGCTTCCTGCGCATCCCCGGTGGGGACGACCCGCTGGACGGCTCCAGCGTCCACCCGGAGGCGTACCCGGTGGTGCGGCGGATCCTCACCGCGACCGGTGGCGAGCTGAAGTCGCTGATCGGCAACGGCGCGGTGCTGCGCGGCCTGCGGCCCTCGGCCTTCGCCGACGACACCTTCGGGGTGCCGACCGTCACCGACATCCTGCGCGAGTTGGAGAAGCCGGGCCGGGACCCGCGCCCTGCCTTCCGCACGGCGGCGTTCAAGGAGGGTGTGGAGAAGCTCTCCGACCTGGAACCGGGGATGCTGCTGGAGGGCACCGTCACCAACGTCGCCGCGTTCGGCGCCTTCGTCGACATCGGCGTGCACCAGGACGGCCTGGTCCACGTCTCGGCGCTGTCGAAGACCTTCGTCAAGGATCCGCGCGAGGTCGTGAAGTCCGGCGACATCGTCCGGGTGAAGGTGCTGGAGGTGGACATCCCGCGCAAGCGCATCTCGCTGACGCTGCGTCTGGACGACGAGGCCCAGCCCCGTCAGGAGCGCGAGCGCGGGCCGCGTCAGGGGCAGGGTCAGGGTCAGGGTCAGGGCCAGGGTCGGCAGTCGCAGCAGGGCCAGGGCCAGCAGCGGGGGCAGCGGCCGCCGAAGCCCAGGAACGAGACCTCCGGTAGCGGCAGCACTTCGAACAGCGCCATGGCGGACGCGCTGCGCAGGGCCGGTCTGACCCGCTGACGGGACGAGCGATTGCTGCCATCAGGTGATGGCACAGTGCATCCTGGCGCGCCATTGGCTGGATGCGACGGTCGCCGCTCGTACGATGATCCAAGGAAGCCCTGCCCGCTCCCCCGTGCGGATGGGGCTTCCCCTGTTGCCGCGCATCGGCCTCCGCGCCCTGCTGCTGTCCGAGTGTCTGCGCGTGTCAGTTGCGTGTCAGCGCGTGTGGCGTGAGATCCAGCGGAACGAGTCGGGCAGCATCGACCGCCACACCTCCAGGTTGTGGCCGCCTCGCGGGACGGTCAGCAGATCGCCGGCGGCCGGCGGCCGCAGCGTTCGGATCAGCGTGCGGGCGTCGCCCACGGTCTGACCGTCCTGCCGGCTGCCGGTCAACAGCAGGTCCACGTCCGGCTGCTGCGCCGCCCTGCGCAGCAGCACCAGGGGGTCGTTGGACCGCACCAGGGCCGGGTAGCGCCGCACGGCCGGGGCTATCGGGTCGTTGTAGCCGGAGATGCTGACGGCCGTGTGGAACAGCTCCGGATGGTGCAGCACGAGGTTGACGGCGCAGTATCCGCCCGCCGAGTAGCCCATCACCGACCAGTCGTAGGGGTCGGCCGAGGCCCGGAACTGGTTTTTGACGATGGCCGGGACGTCCTCGCCGAGCCAGGTGGCCGTCTTCGGGCCGCCGGGCAGGTCGGCGCAGCCGGCGTCCCGGGTGCCCAGGGTGTTGGACTTGGCGGCGACAAGGATCATCGGGCGCGCCTGCCGCGCTGTGACCAGCTTCTCCAGCTCGTCCTGGCCCTTCATCGCGTTGAACCAGGCCATCGGGGAGCCGGGCTGACCCGGCAGCAGTTCCACCACCGGATAGCGCTCGCCCTGGTGCTCCGGCTGGTCGTACCCGGGCGGAAGCCACACCAGGAGGTTGCCGTGCACCTGGGAACCGGGGCCCACTTCGTCGGCCGCCAGCAGGCCCTGCACGGTGGGGCGGAAGGCGGGGTGCCCGGGGTCGGTAGGGAGGAGCCCGTAGCCGGTCCTCCCGCCCGGGCCCGAACTCAGCTCAACGCCCGTTCCGGGCCCCGACCCGGTCGCCGGCGTACCGGTCAGGTCCCCCCACGAGTCGTAGAGCGAGTAGCTGTCGTTGACGCAGACCAGCACGACCGCCACCGCCGCGGCCTGGGTGGCCAGCAGCAGCGTCAGCCGCAGGCCCACCCGCAGCGCCGCCGGGCCGGGCAGCCGGTTCCAGACCAGTAGGCAGGTCAGCGTCAGCGCCGCCACGAGTACGGCGGTCAGCGCGAGGAACGGTGTGCCGGTCAGCGACATGGTGCTCGCCCGCCCTTCCCGCGCAGTGACGTCCGGCTTCGAGCGCCGGGACGCTCCGCAGGACCCGCCGTGGTGCAGGATTCCCGCCCGCGAGGGCAACCACGCCGGGGCCGCTGCCTGCCCCGGCGGACCTGTCGGCGCGACCGAACCGGGCGGCGGCGTACGCCTCGGTCACGCCAGGGGAGTTGGCGCCGCCGCCGTCCGGTGGGCGCGCTGGTGGCGCCGGGTTAAATCACCCGTTCGGCTCACCGTCGGAGTGGCGCAGCCACACGGCCGTGTCCGTGGGCAGCAGGAACTGCTCCGGAGGGCTGTCCAGCGATCCTTCCAGCGGGCCGCTCGCGAGCAGCAGCTCCGCACCTCCGGGCAGGGCCACCGGCGTCGGCCCCAGGTTGACGACGCAGCGGAAGCCGCCGGGACGGGTGAAGTCCAGGACCTGGTCACCGGACGGCAGCCAGCTCATCGGCCCGTCGCCGAGCCCGGGTTCGGCCCGACGGAGCCCCAACGCGGTGCGGTAGAGCTCCAGGTGGGACCCGGGGTCACCGGACTCGGCGGCCGCGGTGAGGTCCTTCCAGGCACCGGGCTGGACGTCGAGCCAGGGCGGTGAGCCGTCCGGTCCGTCAGCGGCCGGCGTACTGAATCCGAAGGGCGGGCAGGCGCCGCTCCACGGCAGCGGCACGCGGCAGCCGTCACGGCCCCGGTCGACATGGCCGGAACGCGGCCAGGTCGGGTCCTGCCGCAGCTCGTCCGGGATGTCCTCGACCTCCCACAGACCCAGCTCGTCCCCCTGGTAGACGTACACGCCACCGGGCAGGGCGAAGGTGAGCAGGGCGGCGGCGCGGGCCCGGCGGGTGCCCAGCGCCAGGTCCACGGGCAGGCCGTGGCGCCGGGCCCGGTTGAAGTCGTAGGTGGTGTCGGCGCGCCCGTAGCGGGTGACATGGCGGGTGGTGTCGTGGTTGGACAGCACCCAGGTCGGCGGAGCGCCCACGGGGGCGTGCGCGGCGAGGGTGTCGTCGATGACGGCGCGAAGTGCCGCAGCGCTCCAGGCGCACTTCAGCAGCGGGAAGTTGAAGGCGGTGTGCAGCTCGTCGCGGCGGAGGTAGCGGCAGAAGCGCGCCGGGTCGGTCTCCCACAGCTCGGCCACGAACACGCGCTCGCCGGGGTAGGAGTCGATCAGGGCCCGCCAGCTGCGGTAGATCTCGTGGACGCCCTCCTGGTCCCGCCAGGGGTCGGGGTGGCCGTGGTGCCCGGCGGAGTCGGGCAGACCGGTCTCCTTCACCAGGTGGTCGGTGACGTCGATGCGGAAGCCGTCGACGCCCAGGTCCAGCCAGAACCGCAGCACGGACTCGAACTCGTTGCGGACTGCGGGGTTCTCCCAGTTCCAGTCCGGCTGCTCGGGCGCGAACATGTGCAGGTACCACTCGCCGGGTGCGCCGCCGGCGCCGGAAACCCGCCGCCACGCGGGGCCGCCGAAGTGCGACTGCCAGTCGTTGGGCGGCAGTTCACCGCTCTCACCGCGCCCGGGGCGGAAGTGGAACAGGTCGCGCTCGGGTGATCCGGGGGCGGAGGCCAGCGCGGCCAGGAACCAGGGGTGCTGGTCGGAGCAATGGTTGGGCACCAGGTCCACGATCAGCCGCAGCCCGGCCCGGTGCGCCTCGGCGATCAGCTGCTCGGCCTCGTCGATGGTGCCGAATGCCGGGTCGATGTCGCGGTAGTCGGCGATGTCGTAGCCGCCGTCCGCGAGCGGGGACACATACCAGGGGGAGATCCACAGCGCGTCGACGCCCAGTTCGACCAGGTACGGCAGGCGGCTGCGCAGCCCGGCGATGTCGCCGGTGCCGTCCCCGTTCCCGTCCGCGAAGCTGCGCGGGTACACCTGGTACAGGGCCGCGCCGCGCCACCAGGGCCGGGTTCCGGGCTGGGCCCCGGCGCCTGACTGCGTTCCGGACCGCGCCTCGGGTCGGGTCTCGCTCATGTTCGCCCCTCCGGTCGAAGGTCGGGACGGCGCCCGCTGCGTCGTTCCCGTCATCCCCACCACCCCGTTACCCCGTGCCGAGCTGACGCAACGTGGAACCGTTGCGGCCCTTCCGAACCTGGAGCTGCGCCGGCACGCGGCCACGGAGATCGGCGACATGGCTGACGATGCCCACCGCCCGGTCGCGTTCCCGCAGCCGGTCCAGGACGTCCATCACGTCCTCGAGGGTGTCCTCGTCGAGCGAGCCGAAGCCCTCGTCGACGAACAGGGTGTCCAGCGGCATGCCGCCCGCCTCGTCGGTCACCACGTCGGCCAGGCCGAGGGCCAGGGCCAGCGACGCGAAGAAGCTCTCGCCGCCGGAGAGGGTGGCGGTGTCCCTGTCCTGCCCGGTCCAGGCGTCCAGCACCTTCAGGCTCAGCCCGGAGCGGCCGGCCCCCCGGGTGCGGGCGTCGCTGTGGGCGAGGGTGTAGCGGCCCTGGGACATCACCGCGAGCCGCTCCCCGGCCGCCGCTGCCACCTGTTCGAGCCGCGCCGCCAGGACATAGGTCTCCAGCGACATCCGCAGTTCGTTGCTGCGGCTGGTGCCGGAGGCCAGCGCGGCCAGCCCGGCGACCCGTGCGTGCTCGGCGGCGAGCGGGGCCAGCCTGCGCACCTCCTCGGTCAGGCCGGCGCTGAGCCGGTCCAGCGTCGCGCAGCGCTCCCGGGCGGCCTGCTCCGCCGCGTAGGCGTGCCGCAGCGCCTGCTCGGCGTCGGCGAGCGCGGCGCGGTCCGCCGCGGGGTCGGCCTGCGGCAGCCGCGCCGCCGCGGTGAGATCCTCGTCCGCGAGCTGCGCGGTGACCTGTGCCAGCTCGGCCCGGTGCTGCTCCACCCGGTCGTGCAGCAGTTCGACCTGCGCCGGGGGCAGCACCGCCTGCGCGGCGGCCTCCAGACCCGGGAAGCCCTCGCGCTCCGCCGCCGCCCGGGCCTCGACTCCGGCCTCCCGCAGCGCAGCCGCTCCGGCCTGGGCCGCGCGGGCCGCCGAGGCGGCCTCGGCGAGCCGGTCGGCGAGCGGGCCCACGTCGGCGACCCGCGCCGACACGGACGCGGCCCCCGACCTGCCCCGGTCCAGCTCGGCGGCGAGCTCGTCCTGCTGTGCGGCGAGCGCGTCCAGACGGGCCGTGCGGGCGGCGACCGACTCCGCCGCCGCACCCGCCTCCGCCGTGCGGGCGGCACGCTCGCGCTCCAGCCGGTCCAGCTCCTCCTGCGCCCGGACACCCTGCGCGGCGCCGCGTGCCGCCAGCGCCTGCTCCCGTCGCAGCCGGTCGGCTGCGGCGCGCAGCTCCGGCGCGGGCAGGCCACCGGCCTCCGCGGCCAGCACGGCGGTTCGGTCGCGCAGCTCCTGCGCGGCGCCGGCTGCCTCCTCGGCGAGACGGGCGGCCTCGCGGTACCGGTGCTCGGCCTGCTGCTCCTGCGTCTGGGTCACCCGGTCCGGACCCGGCGCGGCCGGGGCCGGATGCTCGGCGGAACCGCAGACCGGGCAGGGCGCCCCGGTCGCGAGGCGCTCAGCCAGCTCGGCGGCCATGCCCAGCAGCCTGCGCTCGCGCAGCTCGAGCCACCACTCGTGGGTGTCCAGGGAGGACTGACGGCACGTCAACTCGTGTCGCTCCGCAGACGCGAGACGTTCCGTCAACTCCTCCCGCCGCCCGGCCGCCGCGGACCGCCGTTCGGCCTCGGCGAGCTGCTCGGCGAGCTGCTCGGCCTGCACCGCGGCCACCTTTGCCTGGTCCAGCGCCGTCGCCGCGCGCTGACGCAGATCCGGCCACGCGTCCAGCCAGTCCGCCGCCTCCTGCCTGCGGGACTCCGCCTCCTCGCGCTCCCGCTCGAGGCGGCCGAGGAGCAGCACATTGCCCCGGTACTGCTCCTCGGCGGTCAGCAGCGCCCGCAGGCCGCCCAGTTCCTCGCGCGCCGCCCGTTCCGCGCCGGACAGCTCCTCGACCTCCGCCGTACGCAGCCGTTCCGGCAGGCGGGCACGGGCGCGCCGCTCCGTCTCGGCGAGTCCGCTCAACGCCGCCTCGGCCTGCCGGTGCAGTCGCAGCAGCGGGGCCACGGCCTCGGCGCGGCGGGCACGGGCGAGCTGCGCCACCGCCTCCTGGTGTGCGGCCTCCGCCTCATGCAGCTCCCGCGCGCGCAGCGCGGCCCGGTGGTGCCGCCGTTGCCGGTCGGCCAGCACCTCGACCCGGCGGGCCCGGTCGTCGGCCCGGTTCCGCCGCTCGACGGCCTGCTCCTGCCAGGACTCGGCGGCGGCCTGCAGCTCCCGGGCCTGCTCACGCAGCTGCGCGGCCCACGCCAGCTCGTCCGGCGTCGCCTCCGCGACGGTCTCGGCGACCGGTCCCGCCGCTTGCCGCATCCGCTCCAGGCGCGCGCCGATCTCGCCCTGGACCGCCTGGCACGCCTTCTCCGCCCGCTGCCGACGCTCCGTCAGCCATGCCTCGACCTCGCCGAAGCGGGCTGTGTCGAACAGTCGCCCGAGCAACTCGGCCCGCTCCAGCGCCCCCGCGTGCAGGAAGCGAGCGAATTCGCCCTGCGGCAGCAGCACCACCTGGCAGAACTGCTCCCGGCTCATGCCGAGCAGGCGCTGCAGCTCGACGCCCACCTCCTGGTGCGACTTGCTGCTCGCCGCCCAGCCCGGACCGCCCTCAGCGGCCGTGGACCACTCGCGCAGCAGCGTCTGCGCGCGGTCGACGGTCGTGCCGCTGCCCTTCTTCTTCGCCCGGGCCTGCTCCGGGCTGCGGGTGATCTCCAGTCGCCGGCCGGCGAGGGTCAGCTCCAGCACCACCTCGGTTCTGACCTCCGGCACCGCGTGGTCGCTGCGGAGTCTGCTGCGCGGCCTGCTGCCCGGCACATCCCCGTACAGCGCGAAGCAGACCGCGTCCAGCACGCTGGTCTTCCCGGCGCCGGTCGCGCCGTGCAGCAGGAACAGGCCGTCGGCGGCGAGGGTGTCGAAGTCGACGGTCTGGGTGTCCGCGAACGGACCGAACGCGGTGATCCGCAACGAGTGCAGCCGCATCAGCGCACCCCGCCCTCGACCTGGGGTGCCGCTGCCACGGCCTCCGTCGCCTCGCGCAGCAGCAGGGCCTCCGCCTGGTCGGGGGCACTACCGCGGACGTGCCGGACAAAGCCCAGTGCGATGTCGGTGTCGCTGCGGCCCCGCAGCCGCGCTTCGTACGACGGCAGGCCGTCCACCGGGCGCTCCTGCGGCTCGAACGAGAGCTGGAGGGTGTGTGGGAAGCGCACCCGGAGCTGCTCCATCGCGCGCTCGGGGCGGCTCGGGTCGGTGAGCGTGGCCTGCACCCACGACTGCTCGTGTCGTGCCAGCACCGGGTCGGCGAGGAGCTCGGCCAGACGGCCACGCAGCCGGGCGAGGGTCCGGGGGACCGGGCAGTCGACTCGCCGCGCCGCCACCTCGCCCGCAGGACCGAGGTCCACCAGCCACATGCCCTTGCGGTGGTCGGTCTCCGAGAAGGAGTAGGCGAGCGGTGAACCGCTGTAGCGCAGGCGCTCGTTGAGGATCTGGCAGCCGTGCAGATGGCCCAGCGCCGTGTAGTCCACGCCGTCGAACACCGAGGCGGGGACGCTGGGCACGCCGCCGACCGCGATGTCCCGCTCGCTGTCGCTCACCTCGCCGCCGACGACGAACGCGTGCGCCAGCACCACCGACCGGGTCCCGGACGGACGGGTCGCCAGGTCCGCCCGGACCCGGTCCATCGCCGCGCCCAGCACCGCGGCGTGGCTCACCCGGCCGGCCCCGAGCTCCTCGGTGACCAGCGCCGGTTCCAGGTAGGGGAGTCCGTACACCGCGACCGGGCCGTGCTCGTCCGCGAGCAGCACCGGCTCGGCGCAGCGCGCCACCTCCGTCCGGAGATGGACGCCGGCCTGCTCGATCAGCCGGGCGGCGATGCCGAGCCGTCGCGCCGAGTCGTGGTTCCCGGAGATCAGCACCACCGGCACGGACAGTTCCGCGAGCCGGTGCAGCACGCGGTCGAACAGCTCGACGGCGCCCAGGCTGGGAATGGCCCGGTCGTGCACGTCGCCCGCGACCAGCACGGCGTCGACCCGCTCGGCGCGGACCACCTCGACCAGATGGTCGAGGAAGGCGCGCTGGGCGGGGAGCAGGTTCTCCCGGTGGAGGTTCCGCCCGAGATGCCAGTCGGAGGTGTGCAGCAGCCGCATGGTGAACGACAGTAACAACCGCCACTGACAACGCGTTCGCCCCGATGCTCCTTCAGCCCCCGCCCCCGCCCCCGCCCCCGGCCCCCGGCCCCCGGCCCCCGGCCCCCGGCAATGGCACGGGCCCTGCGGCGCGCCGATGGTGCAGCGCGCCGCAGGGCCCGTTCGGGGCGGAGACGGTCAGCAGCGGTCAGAGCTTGGCGTCGACCTGGACCGCGGCGTCCGCCTCGGCTTCGGCGGTCGCCTCGGCCTTGACCTCCGCCAGCGCCGACGCGGCGACGGTGGCGATCAGCGGGCGGTGGTGCCGGGTCAGGCCGAACAGCGCGACGGCGATGGTCAGCAGCAGGGCGCCGGCCGCGATGGTGAAGCTCATCGTGAACTGGCTCTCGGCGGGCAGCGGCGGGATCCCGGCCGGCAGGCCGGTGATCAGCTTGGAGGCCAGCAGCGAGGTCACCACGGCGGAGGCGATGGAGCTGCCGACCGAGCGGGAGATCGAGTTGATGCCGTTGGCGATGCCGGTCTGCTCCACCGGGACGCTCGCCGCGATCAGGGCGGGCATCGAGGCGTAGCCGAAGGCGATGGCGATACCGGCGAGCATTCCGGCGATGATCACGTTGGGGGTGCTGCCATGGCCCCAGGCCAGCCAGGCGAAGCCGGCGACGCCGATCAGTGAACCCATGGCCAGGGTGTAGCGGGCGCCGATGCGGCGGACCAGGATGCCGCCGACGGGCGCGGCGACCAGCGAGATCAGCGCGCTGGGCAGCAGGTACTCGACCGAGGCGCGCAGCACCGAGGCGGTGAAGCCGTAGCCGGCCAGCCGCTGCGGCATCTGGACCAGGTAGGAGATGCCGATGAACTGGGCGAAGGAGGCGAAGCCGACGAACAGTCCGGCGATGTTGGTAAAGGCCACCTGGCGGTGGACAAACATCCGCATGTCGACCAGCGGGCTGCTGACCTTCAGCTCGACCAGGACCCACACCGCGGCCATCACCACGGCCCCGGCGAAGCAGCTGATGATCCGTCCGGAGGACCAGCCCCAGGTGTGACCCTGGGAGATGCCGAGCAGCAGCAGGACCAGGAAGACGGCGAGGGTGGTCGCGCCGAGGAAGTCGATCCGTCCGCCGCTGCGGTGGCCGCCGTCCGGGACCACGAAGGCCACGGCGAGCAGGGCCAGCACCGACACGGCGGTGGAGAACCAGAAGACGTAGTGGTAGTTCGGGTGGTGGCCCTGCGTCAGCAGTCCGGTGACCACCAGCGAGAGGCCGCTGCCGAAGGCCAGAGTGCTGCTGACCATCGCCATCGCGCCGTGCAGCTTCTCCCGGGGCACCTCGTCGCGGATCACCGAGAGCGCGAGCGGGAAGATCGCGGTGGCGGAGCCCTGGAGCACCCGGCCGACGATCAGCAGGCCGAGGGAGGTGGTGGTCGCGGCGAGGACGGAGCCGACGATCATCACCACGAGCACGGCCAGCAGGGTGCGCTTCTTGCCGTACTGGTCGCCGACGCGGCCCAGCAGCGGGGTGAAGACGGCGGCGGACAGCAGGGTGGCGGTGGTGACCCAGCTCACGCCCGCCGCGCTGGCGTGCAGGTCGTTGCCGAGCAGCGACAGGATCGGCACGACCTGGGTCTGTGCCATGGCGACGACCATGGCGGAGAGACCGAGGGCGAAGATCAGGGGGGTGCTGCCGCGCCGCGCGGACGCGGCGGGCAGGGGCAGGGCGTTGCTCATGTCGGTCAGCGGTCCTTCGGAAGTTTCATGCGCTAGATGCTTTAGGTCATCAAGCAATAAGAGGACCGTAACGGCAGAAGGTTTAGGTAGTCAAGTTAAAAGGTTCACCAGCAGAAGCTTTTTTGCGCCTGCTGGCCTAGGCTGCCGCCGTACGCACCCGCCACCCCTCCCCGTTCCGGAGTCACCATGCGTCCGTTCGACCTGCGCCTCGCCCGTGCCATGCGCGACGTGTTGGAGCCGTACCACCTGGCGGTCGTCTTCGCCCCCGCCGCGCTCGACGCCTTCCGGGCCGTCGGCCTCGACCGCGCCTGGGGCCCCTACTTCGCCGGGCGCACGGCCCCGCTCGGCGCGGTGCCTCCGTCGGTGGTCGACGCGATCTACTACCACTTCGATCCCGACCTCGTCGGCACCGAGCTCCCCTTCGTGTGGGCGGCGGCCACGCCGGAGAAGATCCTCACGACCAGGCTCGAGGCCGTCGACGCCGGGCTGCGCGAGGCGCTCGGCGCGGAGGTGCTCGCCTCGCCGCAGCTCGTCGAGGCCGCCGGGTTGGCGGTCGAGGCCGCAGCGGCGTGCACGGCCGCCGGGCGGCCGCTGGGCGCGGCCAACTCGGCTCTGCCGATACCCGAGGAGCCGCACCTGGCGCTCTGGCAGGCCGCCACCACGCTGCGCGAGTGGCGCGGCGACGGCCACAACGCCGCTCTGCTGGACGCCGGGCTCGACGCAGTCGAGGCCCTGGTCAGTATTGTCGGCACCGGCGCTGAGCGCCGCCGCAGCCTGCAACCGCGCCGCGGCTGGGACGACGCGGCATGGGCGGCCGGCATCGCCCGGCTGGCCGAGCGCGGGCTGCTCACGGCTGACGGGGAGCTGACCCCCGCGGGGCAGGCGCTCCGCGACGGGGTCGAGGACGCCACCGACACGCTCGCCGCCGCCCCCTGGCGGGCGCTCGGGCTCGAACGCAGCCGCCGCCTGCACGAGCTCACCGCGCCGCTGAGCGCGCGCGTCGCCGAGGCGGTGGGGCTGCGCGTCCCGATCGGCGAGTTCCCGCTCGACGATCGGACGGCACCGGTTTCCTGACGAGGCGTCCGGCCACTTCCTGACGAGGCGTCCGGCCACGCGAACGCCTTCGCCCTGCGGCCTCCTGGCGGACGGGAGCCTTCCGGTGCCCGGGTGCCAGGGGCGCCGGGCCAGGGATTGGCACGCTGAACCGGCGTCAAGGGGCGTGCGGAAGCGCGAGTGGTAGCAGCGGCCCGGGGCGCACCCTCGTCACCCAGGGTGAGCGCGGGGCGCACCATGTCGGCCGGTGGGGTGGATGGGGCGCGAGGACGGCGTGGGGAGGCGCATTCCTTCACGATGCGTGAACAGAATGCAGCGAGCAGCCGCTCCGGAACGTCACCGGGCGTTCGCCGAGAGTGGTGACCTTGCTCCCAGGGTAAAGACGGCGGCATATGCACGGCAACCACCCGTGTACCGCACCTCCGTCCCCACCCCACCCCCGTTCGTCCGTTCTGCCGGAGGCCACCATGCGCGTACTCGTCTTCGCCAGCGCCTTCAACAGTCTCACCCAGCGGATCACCCTCGAACTCTCGCGGCGCGGCCATGACATCGCGGTCGCTCTGGCCCTGGGCGGTGGCGTCCGGGGCGAGGAGGAACTGCGGTCCGCGGTCCGCCGCCACGACCCGGAGCTGATCGTCGCGCCCATGCTCACCAGCGCCGTCCCCGAGGACGTCTGGTCCTCGCGCACCTGCCTCATCGTGCATCCGGGCCCGCCCGGGGACCGGGGCCCCTCCTCGCTCGACTGGGCCCTCAGCGCCGGACTGCGCCGCTGGGGCGTCACCGTGCTGCAGGCCGTCGCCGAGATGGACGCCGGCGACATCTGGGCGGCCGAGCCCTTCGACATCCCCGACCTCCCCGGCGGTGTCGCCAAGAGCGACCTCTACCGCAACGAGCTCGCCGATGCCGCGTCACGCGCCGTGCTGCGCGCGGTGGACCGCTTCGCCTCCGGCTGCTACCAGCCGAGGCCCGCACCGGCCGGAACCGTCCGCCCGTACTACCGCCAGGAGTTGCGGCACATCGACTGGTCCGTCGACTCCACCGCGATGGTGTCGAGCACGCTGCGCACCGCGGACTCCAGCCCAGGTGTACTCGACCGGATCGACGGTCGGGAGTTCTTCCTCTTCGGCGGCCGGCCCGAGGACGGCCTCCGCGCCCCGCGCCACTCGCGCCCCGGGGTGTTCCTCGCCACCCGCGCCGGAGCGGTCTGCCGCGCCACCGCTGACGGCGCCGTCTGGCTCACCTCCGCCCGGGCCCGGCGCACCCCTGGTGGCCCGCCCACCGCCAAGGCGCCCGCCGCCACCGCGCTCGCCGCACACCTGCACGGCGTCCCGGAGGTCGGCGTCCCACTGCGGCTGCCGGACCGGCGGCAGACCTGGAGCACGGTGCGCTACCAGGAGCACGGGCCGGTCGGCGTGCTGCGGTTCTCCTTCCCCTGCGGCGCGATGAGCACCGGCGACTGCAGGCACCTGCTCGCCGCCTACCGCCAGGCGCTGACGCGTCCCACCCGGGTGCTTGTCCTCGGCGCCGACCGCGACGTGTTCTCCCACGGCATCCACCTCGGGGCGATCGAGGCGTCCGCCGATCCGGCCCGCGAGTCCTGGGCCAACATCAACGCCATGGACGACCTGGTCGAGGCGATCCTGACCACCGACGACCGGCTCACGGTCGCCGCCGTCGGCGGCAACGCGGCGGCAGGCGGGCTGATGCTGGCCCTGGCCGCCGACGAGGTCTGGGTCCGTGACGGGGCCGTCCTCAATCCCCACTACCGACTGATGGGCCTGCACGGCTCCGAGTACTGGACCTGCACCCTGCCCCGGCGGGTCGGCCCGGACGCCGCCGAGCAGTTGACCACCGACGCGCTGCCGCTGGGCACCTGGCGGGCGCTGGAGATGGGACTGGTCGACCGGGTCATGGACTGCACCCCGCAGCGCGTTACCGAGGAGGTCATCGGCCTCGCCGAGGCCCTGGCCAGCGCACCGCGGCTGCGCCAGCGGCTCGCGGACAAGCGCGGCGCCCGCGAGCGGGCCGAGGCGGAACGCCCCCTCGCCTGGTACCGGGCGGAGGAACTCGCGCACATGTACCGCAACTTCTTCGATCCGGGCGAGCCGTACCACGCCCTGCGCCGCGCCTTCCTGCACAAGAGCGCCCCCGAGGCCACCCCCGAACGGCTCCAGCGCATCCCGATCCCGGCGGCGGCCTAGCGGTACCCCAGGGACGGTCGGCGAACGGCGGGGCGGCGGATCAGCCGTCCGCCTCCGGCGCGGTCGCCCGGGTTCCGAGGTGGGTGAGCACGTCGCCCAGTTCGCCGTGCACCCGCCGGTCCATCGCCAGCGCGAACTCCACGTCCACCACGGTCCGGGCGACCGGGCGGAGCCGGGCCAGGGTCTCCGCAAGGCGCGCCGTCTCACCCGTCGTCAGCCGCGACTCCAGGCTGCCCAGCAGGTGCTTGTTGACCAGGTCCACGAAGAGGTCCGCGAGCGCGTCGGCGCTGGCCCGCACGCCGCGCGCGGTCTCCAGCACGGCCGCCAGCGGGACGCCCTCGGCGACCAGTGCCGCCGAGGCGTCCAGCAGCCGACGGCTGATGTGGTTGACGGTGTCCCCTTCGACGCTGACGTAGCCCAGGGCGCGGGCCTCGTCCAGGGCCCGTGCGTCGGCCTGCCCCGAGTACGCCGCGTCCAGCTCCTCCAGCGTCAGCGGAACGGGCGTCTCCTGGGACCAGGGCGCCGCTATCGCGCCCTCCAGGCCCAGGAGTTCGGCGACGTCGCGGCCGTCCTCCCAGGCGGCGAGCAACTCGGCGATGCCGCCCAGGGTGTGGCCCCGTTCCAGCAGGTCGGCGATGATCCGCAGCCGGGCCAGATGGTCCTCCGAGTACCACGCGATGCGCCCCTCCCGCCGGGGCGGCGGCAGCAGCCGGCGCTCCCGGTAGAAGCGCAGTGTGCGGACGGGGATGCCCGCCTCCCGTGCGAGGTCCTCGGTGCGGAACTCGCGTACGGGACGGCGTGGGGCCGACGGCCCGGAAACTGGGGAATCGCTCACCTGGCCGAGCCTACTGGCCGTGCCGCGGTCCGGAGTCCGTGACGCCGGTGAGCGCCCGCAGCTCCAGACGTTCGAACCCGGCGACGTCCGACTCCGGCGCGGGGCGCTGGACGGAGCCGAACCAGCCGAGCAGGAACCCCAGGGGAACCGTCACAACCCCGGGTGTCCGCAGCGGGAACCAGTGGAAGTCCACGCCGGGGAACACCGCACCGGGGCCGCCGGACACGGCCGGGGAGAACAGCATCAGCAGGCAGACGGAGGCGAGCGACCCGTACAGCGTCCACAGCAGCCCGCGCTGGGTGAAACCACGCCAGAACAGGCTGTAGACCAGGATCGGGAACAGCGCCGAGGCCGACAGCGAGTACGTCAGCGACAGCAGCATCTGCACGTTCCACCGCTCCGTCAGCACCGCGAGCACGATCCCGACCACGCCCACGCCGACCGCCGCCCAGCGCGCCGCGGCGACCTCGCGCTGCTCCGGCAGCCCGCCGCCGCGCGCCGCGTGCGCGTACAGGTCATGGGCGAGCGAGCAGGCGGCGGCCAGGGTCACCCCAGCCACGGAGGCGAGGATGGTGACGAACACGGCGCAGGAGACGACGGCGATCACCGCGCTGCTCCCGGTCGTTCCGGGCGCTCCGCCCAGCGTGTGCGAGAGCAGCAGCACGGAGATCCTGCCGGTCGGGTCCGCGTCCCGGATCACCGCCCCGCCGACCAGCGCCGACGCCCCGAGCCCGGCGACCACGACGGTGGCCAGGAACGCGGCGGTGATGCCGACCGCCCAGCGCATGGACGTTCGGGCGGTGCGCGCGTCGGGCGCGGAGTGCAGGCGCATGGTGATGTGCGGCAGGCAGGCCGCGCCCAGCACCAGGGTGATCTGGACGCTCAGGAACTCCAGCCGCCCGGTCGCGCCGGACCCGTACTGGGCCCCGGGCCGCAGATAGGAGTCGCCGAGGCCACTGCCCTGGGAGGCGGCGGTCAGCAGGGTGCCCAGGTTCCATTCGAAGCGGTGCAGCACCAGCAGCGCGAGCGCGCCGAAGCTGGCGAAGGCGATGACCATCTTGACGATCTGGACCAGGCCGGTGCCCTTCATGCCGCCGATCGCCGCGTAGCACACCATCGTTGCGCCGATCAGCACCACGCAGACGGTGCGCGCGCCGTAGCCGGAGAGTCCCAGCAGGACCGCGACCACCGATCCGGCGCCGGACAACTGCACCACCAGGAAGGGCATGGTGACCGCGAGCGCGACGACGCCTGCGGCAATCCGGACCTGACGGGTGGCCATCCGGGCGGCCAGCACGTCACCGAGGGTGAACCGGCCCGCGTTCCGCAGCGGTTCGGCGAGCAGCACCATCACCAGCAGCAGGGCCAGTGCGGTCGCGCAGGTCACCATCATCCCGTCGAATCCGGCCAGCGCGATCACGCCGGTGGTCGACAGCACGGTCGCGGCGGAGATGTAGTCGCCGGAGATGGCCAGCGCGTTGCGGAACGTGCCGAGGCTGCGGTTGGCGGTGTAGAAGTCGGCGGCGTCGTCGCGGTCGGGTCCGGCCAGGGCGCACAGCAGCACGCACACGGTGACGAAGACCAGGAAGGCGACGACGACGACGGTCTGCACGCTGCCCACGGCGGGGCTCACCAGCCCACCTCCGACCGGGGGCGGGCGGCCGACGCCGCGGCCGACGCCGCCGTCGCTGCCTCTGCCGAGGCCGTCGCCGACTCCGCCGCGGCGGTCTCCGCCAGCGACCGCAGCCGGGCGGCCTCCGGATCGAGCCGGGTCCTGGCATCCCTGCTGAACAGCCGCATCACCCGGAACGCCAGCAGGAACTGACCCAGCAGCAGCACCACCCCGATGGTGACGCCGCCGACGACCGCGGTGCCGAGCAGGTCGGGGGCGGCCGAGCACAGGAACAGCAGCAGCAGGTAGCCGCCGAAGAGCGGGACCAGGGCCTGGCCGTGCAACCGCCGCACCTCACGTCGGACCGTGTGCCGGGCCTCGGTGACGGGACCGGGGCCGGTCCTCCGGGCCGGTTCGCCGACGGGCGGGGCGGCGTGCCGCCCGGGGCGCCGTTGCCTGGCCCGGGCGGCGTACGTCGGATCCCAGAGTTCGTCCCAGGTACTCATGCGGTCTCCTTCCGGTCCCCCCGCGGCCCAGCTCGTGGGCCGTGGGCGGGATCGGGACGTTAGTGCAGGTGACGAGCATCACGTCGCCTTTCGCGCGCGCCGACCGGTACTGCTCAGTAGCCGGAGACAGCCGGGCCTAGTTCCTGTCAGCCGGGTGACAGCTTCGCGCCGACGAGGAAAAGCCTGGAAGCAGCCCGGAGTTGAGTATCCGTACTCATGCCGGGAGGCCTGAGCAGGCGGATCCTTCGGGGATGGCCTCTCCTGTCAGACACCACACCACGTCCGCCTACTACGCCCAGGCGATCATCTCGTTCGGGGTCTCCCTCGCCGCGATGGGCCTCGGGATCGCCTACCTTTCCGCGTCCGCATGGATCCGCGCCTTCCTCGCCCTCGGCCTCCTCTACGTGGTCACCTCCGCCTTCACCCTGGCCAAGGTCATCCGGGACCGGCAGGACGAGGACCAGGTTGTCTCCCGCGTCGACCAGGCCCGCCTGGACAAGCTGCTCGCCGAACACGACCCCTTCAGGGTGGACGCACCCTGACCGGGGAGCGGAGTCGGCCGGGCAGCAGAATGAGCGGGTGACCGACGACCAGCAGCCACCCGTGTCCGGCCCGAACTCCGGCCCGAACTCCGACCCGAACTCCGAGTCGGAGCCGCAGCCGGCGCCTCAACCCCAGCCCCAGCCGGAGCCCGCACCTCAGCCCGCACCTCAGCCCGGGGGCGAGCACGAGCCCCAGCCCGTGTTCGAGCCCGGCATGCTCCCCGAGCGCTGGACCGAACTGCTGCGCCACCGGCTGGAGCCGCCCGCCTGGCAGCGCGAGACCCAGGGCGAGCGCCGCTGGTCCGTGACGCTCGCCCTGCTGGTCGCCATCTGGGTGCAGTTGGCGCTGCCCGAGCGGCTCAGCATCCACCCGCACTGGCTGCTGCCCGCCCTGGAGGTCGCCCTGATGGCTGCGCTGGTGGCGGCCAACCCGCACCAGCGGATCGGGCGTCAGTCCACACTGCTGCGTGCCCTCGGCCTGTTGTTGGCCGCCGCTGTCAGCGCCGCCAACGGGGCATCGGCGGTGCTGCTGGTGCGCGATCTGCTGCACGGCGGCCCCGGCCTCGGCGCGGTCTCGCTGCTGATGACCGGCGGCGGCATCTGGGTCACCAACATCATCGCCTTCAGCCTCTGGTACTGGGAGTGGGACCGCGGCGGCCCGGCGGCCCGAGCCCTCGGCACCCATCGCTACCCCGACCTGCTCTTCCCGCAGATGCAGCAGCAGGGCGTCGCACGGCCCGACTGGGAGCCGGAGTACCTGGACTACCTCTATGTCGCCTTCACCAACGCCACGGCCTTCAGCCCCACCGACACCATGCCGCTGTCCCGGTGGGCGAAGGTGCTGATGACGATGCAGTCGGTGGTGTCCCTGCTCACGCTGGTGCTTGTGGTGGCGCGGGCGGTCAACGTGCTGCAGTAACAGCTGACACGGAACAAAGCCAGTGGAGCACAACTCCCGCTCCGTCGCCGCACTTTCGCCGATGTCCGCGTAATCGAGTGAACGCGCTCGGTAGCGTCCCCAGCGCCTGGCGGAGCAAGCCCGCTCCGTCGGCGTACGCCGGGGAGTGGTGGGAGATCCGATGGTGAGCGCCATAGCGCACAGCACGGCCGTGGTGGCCATGGGCGGCATGGGTGGGATGACCGAGCTCGGCTACGGCTGGCTCACTCCGATCCTGTCCTACGCCATGGCGGTCCTCGGCTCCGCCCTCGGCCTGCGCTGCACCGTGCGGGCCGTCGCCGCCGAGGGCCGCTCCAAGCGGAACTGGCTGCTCACCGCTGCCTCCGCGATCGGCTCCGGCATCTGGACCATGCACTTCATCGCCATGCTCGGCTTCACCGTCACCGGCTCGGAGATCCGGTACAACGTCCCGCTGACCGTACTGAGCCTGCTGATCGCGATCCTCTTCGTCGGCGCGGGCGCCTTCGCCGTCGGCTACGGCAAGCACCGGGGACGCTCCCTGCTCGTCGGCGGGGTCACCACCGGCCTCGGCGTCGCGGCCATGCACTACCTGGGCATGGCCGCGCTGCGGCTGCACGGGAGCGTCAGCTACGACCCGGTGACCGTCGCCGTCTCCGTGCTGATCGCCGTGGCCGCCGCCACCGCCGCGCTCTGGGCCGGCCTGAACATCAGCGGCCCGGTCGCCGCTGCCGGAGCGGCCCTGGTCATGGGACTGGCTGTCAGTTCCATGCACTACACGGGTATGTACGCGGTTCGCATCGCGCTGCACCCCGGCCAGACTCCGCTGGCAGGTGCGACCGTGATGCAGTTCATCTTCCCGCTCGCCGTCGGTCTGGGCTCGTACCTCTTCCTGACCTCGGCCTTCGTCGCCCTCTCGCCCACCGCCGGGGAGCGCGCCGCCGCAGCCACCGCCGAGCGGCTGCGGAGCAGCCCGGCACGCTGAACCCGACGCCCACGAGGGGAGCGCGTCCGGCACGCCCCTCGCCACCGCAACCCAGGGAACGAGGAACTGATGCGCCAACCCCGTGGGGCAGCACCCACCGGCCCGGACAGCCCGACGCGCCCGCGCCCCGCCCACGCCGGGCCACCCGCCGACGAGCGCCAGCAGCCCGAGCCGGGGCGGGCCCCGTTAGCCGATCGGACCCCGGCCCCGATCCAGGCCGCACGGGCGCTGCGACCGCTCAGCCTGCGACTGCGCCCCCGCACCGTGCGCGCCCGCATCGTGTCGCTGCTGATGGTGCCGGTGGTCTCGCTGATGGCCCTGTGGGGCTTCGCGACCGTGACCACCGCGCAGGACGTCGACGCCGTGGTCCGGCTGAAGCAGGTCGACGCCACGCTGCTCACGCCCGTCGCCGCGGGCGTGGACGCACTGCAGGCCGAACGCACCGCCGCCGCCCAGTACGCGGCCGCGCCCAGCGCCGCCCGGGCCGATGCTCTCGCCGCCCGAAGCCGCGCCACCGACAGCGCCCTGGTCACCCTCAACACCGACATTCTCGCGGGCGCCGCCAACAACGCCGGTCTCGCCGCGGCGCTTCCCGCCCGGCTGGACGCGCTGATGACCGCCGCCGACGGCCTGCCCGCGCTGCGCCAGAAGGTCACCGCTCGCACTCTCGGCTGGTCTGACACCATGAAGGCGTACAGCGACACCGTCGAGACCTCCTTCGAGGTCGACGGGGCGCTCACCGGTGTGCAGAACACCGCCATCGCCTCCGACTCCCGCGTCCTGCTGGAACTCGCCCGGGCCAGGGAGCTGCTCGCCCGCGAGGACGCCACCGAGCAGTCCGCCCAGGCCGCGGGCCGGATGAGCGCCGAGCAGTACCAGCAGTTCACCGGCGCCCTCTACGCCCGCCAGGCCATCTCCGACTCGGCCGCGCCCGACCTGCGTCCGGTCGACCGGGCCGCGTACCTCCAGGTCGCGCACGGGCCGCAGGCCACCGCCCTCGGCACCCTGGAGGCGGCAGTCCGCTCCGCAGGCCCCGGGACCGGACCGGTCCGGCAGGTCGCCGACCCGGTCTGGAGCCAGACCGCGCAGAATCTGCAGCAGCAGCTCGAGGGCGTCGAGGCCGCCGCGGGGGCGGGCGCCACCGCCAACGCCGACCCCTACAGCGTGGGCGTGTTCACCAAGAACGGCGCCGCCGTGCTGTTCGGACTGCTCGCCGTCCTGCTCTCGCTGCTGATCTCGGTGCGCATCGGACGCGGCCTGGTCGTGGAGCTCGTCGGCCTGCGCAACTCCGCGCTCGACCTCGCCGGACGACGACTGCCGGCCGCCATGCGGCGACTGCGCGCGGGCGAGGAGGTCGACGTGGACGCCGAGGCGCCGGTCGTCGAGGCCGGGGACGACGAGCTCGGCCAGGTCGGCGAGGCGCTGAACACGGTGCAACGTGCCGCCCTGCACGCCGCCGTCGAACGCGCCGAGGTGCTGTCCGGGGTCTCCGGGGTGTTCGTCAACCTCGCCCGCCGCAGCCAGGTGCTGGTGCACCGTCAACTGACCCTGCTGGACGCGATGGAGCGCCGCACCGAGGACCCCGCAGAGCTGGACGACCTGTTCCGGCTGGACCACCTCACCACCCGGATGCGCCGTCACGCCGAGGGCCTGATCATCCTCTCCGGAGCGGCACCCGGCCGTGCCTGGCGCAAGTCGGTACCGCTGCTCGACGTGGTCCGCTCCGCCGTCGCCGAGGTCGAGGACTACTCCCGGGTGGAGGTGCGCCGGCTGCCGCGCGCCTCGGTCGTCGGCCCCGCGGTGGCCGACCTCACCCACCTCATCGCCGAGTTGGTCGAGAACGCCACCGGCTTCTCGCCCCCGCACACCAAGGTGCTGGTCAGCGGCGAACAGGTGGGCACCGGCTACGCCCTGGAGATCGAGGACCGGGGCCTGGGCATGGGCCGGGAGGCGGTCGAGGAGGCCAACCGGAGGATCGCCGACGCCCAGCAGGCGGACCTGTTCGACAGCGACCGGCTGGGGCTCTTCGTGGTCAGCCGGCTGGCCCGCCGGCACAACGTCCGGGTCTCGTTGCGAACCTCCCCGTACGGGGGGACGACGGTGGTGATCCTGCTCCCGACGGCGCTGCTGGACTCCGGACGCGCGGGGGCGGGACCGGACGACCGGGCCCGCAGAACCAGTACGCCCCGGACGCCCGAGCCGACTCCTGTGCAGCAGCATCTGGACGAGGCGGTGCAGCAGCCCGTACCCGACTTCGCGTCCCAGTTCGAGTCCGCGGGTACGCGCGGCGCCTCGCCGTTCCGGCCCCCGCGGTCCACCGACTCCCTCTCCCGCCGCTTCCCCCTCCGGGACCAGCAGTCCGCCGCCGCTGGGCGGAACGGTGCCGCGTTCCGGAACGGCGGGAGAGGCGACCGTCCTGACGATCCGGCAGCGGCCTTCGAGCCGGGCCAGGAGTCCGCGACGCCCCCCGCTGCCGTGCCGATCCCGCCCGCGCCACCCAGCCCCGCCGGGTCCTCCGCCGCCGGGTCCTCCGCCGCCAGGCCCTCCGGCTCCGGCTCCGGCGCCTCGGGACCGATCGACGACCTGCCCCGCCGCGTTCGCCAGGCCAGCATCGCCGTCCAGCTCCGCGACGCCCCGGCCCCTGCCGCCGCGCGGAACCGCGGCGCCGCCGGACCTGGCGGCAGGGGCGGCCAAGCCGCCCGCAGCCCCGAGGACGCCCGCGCCACCATGTCCGCCCTGGCGGAGGGCTGGGCCCGAGGTCGGACCGCGGACACCGCCCCACCCCAACGCCATCTGAAGATCCAGCATGAGAGGGAGGCCACCGATGGCCGCGACGATGAACCACTCCGGTGAGCTGAACTGGCTGCTGGACGAGCTTGTCTCCCGCGTGGCCCAGGTCAGACACGCCGTGGTGCTGTCCAGGGACGGCCTGGCCCTCGGCATTTCGGCCGAGCTGAGCCGCGAGGACGGCGAGCATCTCGCCGCCGTCGCCTCCGGCTTCCACAGCCTGGCGAAGGGGGCCGGACGCCACTTCGACGCCGGGGAGGTGCGGCAGACCATGGTCGAACTCGACGGCGGCTTCCTCTTCGTGGTCGCCGCCGGGGACGGCACCTGCCTCGCGGTGTTCAGCGGCGCGGACTCCGACATCGGGCTGATCGCCTACGAGATGGCCCGGCTGGTCCGCCGCGTCGGCGAGCACCTCTACAGCCCGCCCCGGTCCGGTGTCAGCAGCCTCGACAGCCCCAACGCGGGGTGACCAGCAGCACCATGGACGACATTCCGACCGACGGCCCGCACCCGGCCTCCGAACACGGACCCGACCGACGCTGGTACGACGACGACGCGGGGCCGCTGGTCCGGCTCTACGCCCTGACCCGGGGGCGGACCAGGCCCGCAAGCGAGGCGTTCGACCTGATCGCCCTGATCACAGCCGACTCCCCGTACGGTCCCGACAGCCCCTACGGCATCGACCCCGGGCTGCCCCCGGAACCCGCGACCATCCTCGAACTGTGCCGCTACCACCCGCAGTCCGTCGCCGAGATCGCCGCCGACTGCGATCTGCCCGTCGGCGTCGTCCGGGTCCTCCTGGGCGACCTGCTCGACGCCGGACTGATCCACGTCAGCCGCCCCGTACCGCCCGCCATGCTCCCCGACGAGCGCATCCTGCGAGAAGTGATCAATGGCCTCCAAGCACTCTGACGACGCACCCGCCCCGAGCACCCCCGGAACCCGCGTGCCCCGCGCCACCGGTCCCGACGGGGAGCCCGCTCTCGCCCTGAAGATCCTGGTGGCGGGCGGCTTCGGCGTCGGTAAGACCACCCTGGTCGGCTCGGTCAGCGAGATCCGGCCGCTGCGCACCGAGGAACGCCTCACCGAGGCGGGCCGGGGCGTGGACGACACCGGGGGAGTGGAGCAGAAGACCACGACCACGGTGGCGATGGACTTCGGCCGGATCACCATCCGCGCGGGGCTGTCGCTCTACCTTTTCGGCACCCCGGGCCAGGACCGCTTCTGGTTCCTCTGGGACGAGCTGGCGCACGGCGCGCTGGGCGCGGTCGTCCTCGCCGACACCCGCCGACTGGAGGACTGCTTCCCCTCCGTGGACTACTTCGAGCGCCGGGCCATACCGTTCGTGGTTGCCGTCAACTGCTTCCAGGGGTCGCGCCGCCACGCGGTGGAGAGGGTGTCCCTGGCACTGGACCTGGACGCCGGCACACCCGTGGTGCTGTGCGACGCCCGTGACAAGGAGTCAGGAAAGAAGGTCCTGGTCACCCTGGTCGAGCACGCCAGCCGCCTGCACACGGCCAGGCTGCTCGCCTGAGGTCAGAACGCGTCGCGTCGTTGCAGCCACAGGAAGGCGATCCAGCCGGGGAGCACCGGCAGCCAGAAGGTCAGCAGGCGGAAGACGAGGACGGGAAGGAACGCGTCGGCAAGGGGCACTCCCGTGGTCCCGGCCAGCGCCGCGGACAGCGCGGATTCCACGGCGCCCACGCCGCCGGGTACCGGGACGGCGGATCCCACCGTTCCGCCCACCAGATTGGCGACGGCGACAGCGGCGAAGCTCGGATGCTGCCCGAAGCCCCTGGCGCAGAAGTACAGGCAGGCCGCGGACACCAGCGAGACCAGCAGTTGGCCGGTGATCCCGACGGCCAGCTTCCGCCGGTGCTGGAGCACGTCCAGCAGCCGCGGCACGACACCCGTGAGCATGGGCTGCAGCCGGGTGGTGATCCAGCGGCGCAACGGCGGGATGCCGCCGGCCAGGAGCACCAGCAGCGCTGCGACCAGGAGCCCGACCAGCAGCACGGGCGAGGCCGACAGCGGCGAGCTGTTCCGGGCGCTGGCCAGGTAGCCGAACACCAGGATCAGCAGGATGTGCAGCACGAGTCCGACCGCCTGGGTGACGCCGACGCTGGCGACCGCCTTGCGCGTCTGGACGCCCGCGCGCTGCAGGAAGCGCGTGTTGAGCGCCATGCCGCCCACCCCGCTGGGGGTGACCAGGTTGACGAAGGCGCCGGCCACCTGCACCAGCGCGGCCCGGCGGATGTTCAGCCGCTCCGGGACGAAGCCGACGAAGCTCATGGTGGCGGCCACGAACCCGGCCACCGCGGCGGCGGCGGCGAGTGCCACCCAGCCGACCTGTGCATGGGTGAGGGCGGTGGCGCTCTTGCTGGGGAGCTGGAACAGCAGGAAGTAGCCGACGGTGGCGCCACCGAGCAGGGTGACCAGCGTGCGGAGGCGTACCCGTTCCAGGCGTACCACCTGGACGACGGCCTGGGGGCGGCGGTGCAGGATCTCGTCCCGGATCTGCGCGAGCAGGTCCGGTGGGCGGGAGAGCTGGTCCGGGACGGCCCCGTCCTGCTTGGGCTCCTGGTCCTGCGGCTGCAACCGGCTCTGGTCCTGCGGTTGCTCCTGCTCCTGCTCGTGCGACTGGTCCTGGGTCCGGATCCGCTCCTGTTCGCTGCGGCGGTGGCGCTTGAGCGCGGCCCGGGTGCTGCGGGACAGCGCCAGCGGCTGCAGCAGGGGCACCGCCGAGCCGACCTGGTCCGGTCCGAGCACGGCGAAGGCCGAGGCGACGGCTCGCGCCGGTCCAACCCGCAGGGCGAGCGTGGTGAGCAGTTGGGCGAGGTCCATCCGCAGCGCGATGTCGCCCGCCGCGATGTCGCCGTCGTGCAGGTTCACCAGGTACACGGCGTTCTGCGGGTCCACGAGCAGGGAGGCCGGGCCCACGCTGCGGTGGGCCGTGCGGCGGACGTGCAGCAGATTCAGTTGGCGCCAGGCGTCGGTGAGGAGCGGGTCGGTCAGTTCGGCGTCGGCGAGCTCGTCCAGGATGCGTCCGTCGAGCTGCTCGTAGACCGCCACGGCCGCGTCAGGTCCCAGTTCCGCCGTGGCCAGCAGCCGCCGGGTGCGGACGCCGGCCGCCTCCGCGGCGAAGGACAGCAGGGCCTCCTGCCTCAACGATCCGCGCAGGGACAGCAGGCTGCGGCGCCGGGGAGCGGTGCGCAGCAGCAGGCGCCGCCAGACCTGGTGGAAGAAGCCGGACGCCGACAGCTCGCGGTCCAGCACGACCACGTCCAGGTCCGGGCGCTCCTCCGTCTGGTGCACCAGGTAGCGGCGCGGTTCGTGGGCTGCCGCGTGCGGTGCGCGGAACGCGGTCGTCGGTGTGAAGCCGAGCTGGCGCAGGCTGGTGAACAGCCGCTCGGTGGTCGGGCGTACGTTGGGCGAGCCCAGGGCGTAGCTGGTGCCGTGGGCGACGGTCCAACCGATCAGCAGCGTCAGGATCAGCGACAGTCCGGCCGCGTAGCCGCTGACCAGCGCGGTGAGTCCGTCGAGGGACAGCACCAGGGCGAGGGCCGCCCACCAGCGGGGCCGTTGCGCCACCCCGGCCGCGGTCATGAAGGCGAGGACCGGGGCCGCGTAGCTGAGGATCGGTTCGGCGGTTCCGGTGCCTCCGGGCACCGGACGGGTCAGTGCGGACACGATGGCGTGCGGGGCGAGGTCGGCGACCCAGACGTTGACGGCCAGGGAGATCCCGAAGGCCAGCACCGCGGCGAGTACCCCGTCGGAGACCCGCCGGCCGTCGTGCTGGATCAGCCGCTGCGCGGCGAACAGCACCGGCACGAGCAGCACCGCCGCCGTGGAGAAGGACCCGGTCAAGCTCAGCAGCAGGTGCGGAGCGTGACCGGCTCCCCGGTGCGCGTCGGTGTTCACGCCGCCCGCGGTGCTTCGGGCGGCGTCGGCGACGAGCAGCGTCAGCCCGATCAGGACCAGGCCGAGGACGAAGCGGATCAGGGCCTCCGGGCGGCGCGCCCGGACGGACAGCAGCAGTTCGTCGGGCCGGACGCCGACCGCCCCGGGAGTCTGTTCCCCATGACCCCCGGCGCCAGGAGCGTGCCCGCGCTTCTTCTGCTGCATCGTCCTGCATCTACTCGGGGTGCGGGGTGAGGGGGTCGCGCCGTCGGCCGCTCAGCGCTGGGCCGTGTCCGCCTTCGCCTCCTCCTTGGCGGCGCGACGTGCGGCTTTCTCCGCATTCTCGCGCTCGTCCTCGGCCTCGGCGACCTCCAGGGTCGGGGCCGTGCCGCCCAGGTGGGCCGGCTTCCACCATGCGTCGTCGGGGTCGCTGGGGGAGTCCGGATAGGTCGTCTGGGCGCGGTCCAGCAGTTCGGTCATCGCCGCCCGCAGCCGCCGGGTCACCATGACCGGCCTGTCCTCGGGGGTGAGGTGGATCGGTTCGCCGATGATGATGGTGATCGGGGTGTGACGCCGGGTCAGCGTCTTGGGGCGGCCCTTGGTCCAGAGCCGCTGGGTGCCCCAGACCGCCATCGGGAGCAGCGGGACGCCGGCGTCGGCGGCCATCCTGGCCGCGCCGGTCTTGAACTTCTTCAGCACGAACGAGCGGCTGATGGTCGCCTCGGGGAAGACGCCGACGACCTCGCCGGCCTTCAGGGCGCGTACCGCGTGGTCGTAGGCGGGCTGGCCGTCCGAGCGGTCCACCGGGATGTGCCGCATGCCGCGCATCAGCGGCCCCGACACCCGGTGCCGGAAGACCTCGTCCTTCGCCATGAAGCGGGTCTTGCGCTTGCCGGCCTTGAGCGCGCCCCAGCCGGCGAAGATGAAGTCGAGGTAGCTGACGTGGTTGCTGACCAGGACGGCACCGCCGGTGCGCGGCACGTTCTCCGCGCCGATGATCTCGATCTTCAGGTCGAGGGCGCGGAAAAGGGTGAGCGCGGCCCCGATGATCGGCGGGTACACGAGATCAGCCACGGTCAGTCCTACTTCCCAGGGCAGTTGCCCGGTCCGACAGTATGTCGATGTATCGTCCCCGACCGGCGGCCCCCTGTCACTCCAGGTAGCACCAGCCCGCGCGAGATCGCAGTCACACCGACGTGATCCATCCTACTTTTCGTAGGCGGACCGACCGTAGTCGGACCGGACACGGACCCGGGTTACGGCTCCCAGGCCGTTACTCCCCTACTCCCCGACCGTTACTCCCCGGCCGGCCGCAGCCGGGCCTGGCCGCGACGGAGCAGCAGGTAGGCCTCGCAGCCCAGGCAGTAACCGAAGGCCGCGTTGAGGAAGGCGGCGGCGAGCGCGCAGCCGGTGGCCGCCAGGCCCAGCCAGGTCGCACCGCTCAGGTAGCCGACGGCTCCGATCAGGGCGAAGGCCAGTCCGACGCCCTGGGCGAAGCGCGGCGGCGCGGCGTCCTCAAGTTCGGCGGGCGGTCCCAGGCGGGGACGGACGAAGGTCCGGTAGAGCCAGGCGTAGGGCGAGCGGCCGAGGCCGCCGAAGGCGCCGAGTGCGAAGACGACGGCCTGGGCGGCGAGCAGCCAGCCGCTGCCGGTGATCAGGACCACGGCGAGGACGACGGTGGTGAGGGACGCGGCGAAGCGTGCCCCGCGCGGATCGATGCGGTCGGGGGTGGGCATGGCGGACTCCACGGGCGAGAGGAGAGGCGGAGGGGACGGGGCGGGTCGGTCGGCGTCGGCGTGGTGCGCGCCGGGCGCGCTCAGCGACAGCGCGAGACCGCGGCGCGGCACAGGTCGATGACCAGTCGCCGGGTGAGCGTCGTCGCCCGGCTGCCTCCGGTGGAGTCCATGCTCGAATCGTACGCGGGTGGCGGGGTACGCGGAGGCTGCCGTTCCGTAAGCAGGTGTCAGGAGGCATGCTGGGTGCATGACTGGACTGGTGGTGTGCCTGGCCGTGCTGGCGCTCTCGGGGGCGTACGGGCTGCTGCGGGTGCGCCGAGGTGGGAGGTTGCGGGTGCGCGGGCGCGACGGCGGGGTGCGGCTCAGTGCCGTGGAGCTCGGTTCACCGCTGGGGGAGCGGGCCACGCTGGTGCAGTTCTCCTCCGCCTTCTGCCAGCCGTGCCGGGCGACCAAGCGGGTGCTGGGCGAGGTCGCGAGCATGGTCGAGGGGGTGGCGCATGTGGAGATCGACGCGGAGTCCCAGCTGGAGCTGGTGCGGCGGCTCGACATCCTGCGCACGCCCACGGTGCTGGTGCTGGACGCCGGCGGCGCGCTGGTCCGGCGCGCGGTAGGCCAGCCGCGACGCGCGGACGTGATCGCGGCGCTGGGTGAGGCCATGGCTTAGAGGCTCCGCCAGTAGGGGGCTGGCGTCGCGTGCCGATGGCTGTCTCCCCCAAACTCCGTCCGGGGGTGCCCCCTCGGCCGGATTGTCGTCGGTCGACCGATGCTCCGCATCGACTCCCTCCTCCGCACCGCCCAGACTCGGCCCTCGCCCCGCTCCTTCATCCAGCCCCCTACTGGCGGAGCCTCTTAGCCGGGCGAGGCCATGCTTACGACGGGGGAGCGATAGGACGTCGATGGCGCAGGACGGTCACGGCTGTGGGACGGTCAATAGGCGCAATGTCACAGCGGCACCAGGTTGCGGTGTGGCGCGTGACGGCCTTGCGTGGGGGAGTATGGGGCAACGGCGGGCCACCAGGTGTTTGGGGACCAGCCGGAGCGGCAAGGGGACCGGCGTCGGGGCGTAAGCTACTGGCGGGTAGCAAGAGCTGAGCTACTCGTGAGTATGCTTCCGGAAGTTCCGGTCGACGAGCGCTGCGCAGCACCGCTCGCTTGCCTAAGCAACAGTTGCCGGACGTGACCAGTACAGGAGACAGGCCGTGAGCTTGAGGATCGTTGTCTGTGTGAAGTACGTGCCCGATGCGACCGGTGACCGTCGCTTCGCCGACGACAACACGACCGACCGGGATTCCGTCGACGGGCTGCTGTCGGAGCTGGACGAGTACGGCGTCGAGCAGGCGCTGCGCATCGCCGAGGCCTCGGGCGACGCCGAGGTCACCGTGCTGACCGTCGGCCCCGACGACGCCAAGGACGCCCTGCGCAAGGCGCTGTCCATGGGCGCCGACAAGGCCGTCCACGTCAACGACGACGACATCCACGGGACCGACGTCATCGGCACCTCGGCGATCCTCGCCAAGGCGATCGAGCAGACCGGCTTCGACCTGGTCGTCTGCGGCATGGCCTCGACCGACGGAACCATGGGCGTCGTGCCCGCGCTGCTGGCCGAGCGCCTCCGCGTCCCGCAGGTCACCCTGCTCTCCGAGGTCAGCGTCGAGAACGGCACCGTCAAGGGCCGTCGCGACGGCGACACCGCCACCGAGTTGCTCGAGGCGAGCCTGCCGGCCGTGGTGTCCGTGACCGACCAGTCCGGCGAGGCCCGCTACCCGTCCTTCAAGGGCATCATGGCCGCCAAGAAGAAGCCCGTTCAGTCCCTGGACCTGGACGACCTGCGCATCGAGGCGGACGAGGTCGGCCTCGGCGGCTCCTGGACCGCCGTCGACAGCGTCGCCGCCCGTCCGGCCCGCACCGCAGGCACGATCGTCAAGGACGAGGGCGAGGGCGGCAAGCAGCTCGCGGCCTTCCTTGCGGAGCAGAAGTTCATCTAATGAATCCAGTGAAGCAGCCTGGCCGCGCAGAAGTTCATCTGAGCCCAGCGCTCACCACCGCATCCCTTGACATTGAATTCTCTGGAGAGCTGAGCAATGGGTGAAGTCCTCGTCCTCGTCGACCACGTGGACGGTGCCGTCCGCAAGCCGACCCTCGAACTGCTGACGCTGGCCCGCCGCATCGGCGAGCCCTCGGCGGTCGTTCTCGGCGCGGGCAGCGCCGTGGCCGACATCGCCGCCAAGCTCGGCGAGTACGGTGCCGCGAAGGTGTACGCCGCCGACGCCGCCGAGTTCAGCGACTATCTGGTCGTCCCCAAGGTGGACGCGCTGGAGCAGATCGCCAAGGCCGGGACCCCGGCCGCCGTCCTGGTCACCTCCTCCGGCGAGGGCAAGGAGATCGCCGCCCGCCTCGCGCTGCGCCTCGGCTCCGGTGTCATCACCGACGCCGTGGACGTCAACGCGGGCGAGGCCGGCCCGGTCGCCACCCAGTCGGCCTTCGCCGCCTCCTTCACCACCACCTCGCGGGTCTCCCGCGGTGTGCCGGTGATCACGGTCAAGCCCAACGCGACCGGCCCCGAGGCCGCCCCGGCCGCCGGAGCGGTCGAGACCGTCGCCGTGACCTTCAGCGCCGCCGCCGGCGGCACCAAGGTCACCTCGCGCACCGCGCGGGTCTCCACCGGCCGTCCCGAGCTGACCGAGGCCGCGATCGTGGTCTCCGGCGGCCGCGGCGTCGGTGCGGCCGAGGGCTTCGGTGTGGTCGAGGAGCTCGCCGACTCGCTCGGCGCGGCCGTCGGCGCGTCCCGCGCCGCGGTGGACGCCGGCTGGTACCCGCACAGCAACCAGGTCGGCCAGACCGGCAAGCAGGTCTCGCCGCAGCTCTACATCGCCAACGGCATCTCCGGCGCGATCCAGCACCGGGCCGGCATGCAGACCTCGAAGACCATCGTCGCCGTCAACAAGGACGCCGAGGCTCCGATCTTCGAGCTGGCCGACTTCGGCGTCGTCGGCGACCTGTTCAGCGTCCTCCCGCAGCTCACCGCCGAGGTCAAGTCCCGCAAGGGCTGAGCTCGATCGCACACCTCTCAGGGCCCCGACCGTCCGCACGGTCGGGGCCCCTGGGCCCTCCGCCACGGAGGGCCCAGGGGTAGGGTCGCAGCGGTTCACCAACGAGAGGTGGGAACGGTGCTGCTCACGGCGCTTGACGGACGTTTCGGCGACAGCGCGGACGCGGTGGCCGTGGACGGGGTCGCCCTCTCGCGCGAGCAACTGCTCGGCGCGGCCGGTGCGGTGGCCGCGCGGATCGCGGGTGCGCCCGCGCTCGCGGTGCTGACGAGGCCCGGCGTCGAGACCGTGGTCGCCACCCTCGCCGGGCTGCTCGCCGGGGTGCCCGTGGTGCCGGTGCCGCCGGACGCCGGCCCGAAGGAGCGGGAGCACATCCTCCGCGACTCCGGCGCGCCGCTGCTCGCCGTCGCCGCCCGGGACCGGGACACCGCCGCCCACGGGGCCCGGCTGCTGACGGTCGATCCGGCGGAGCGCGGTGCGGCTCCCGACGAACCCGCCGCCGACGGCGGCACCGCCTTCGTGCTCTACACCTCGGGAACGACCGGCGCGCCCAAGGGCGTGCTGATCAGCCGCCGCGCGGTCGCCGCCGGACTGGACGGCCTCGCCGACGCGTGGTCCTGGACGCCGGACGACACCCTGGTCCACGGCCTGCCGCTGTTCCACGTCCACGGCCTGATCCTGGGCGTCCTCGGCCCGCTGCGGATCGGCGGACGCCTCGTCCACACCGGGAGGCCCGCCCCGCAGGCGTACGCGGCCGCCGGCGGCAGCCTGTACTTCGGTGTGCCCACGGTCTGGTCCCGTCTGGCCGCCGACGAGGTCAGCGCCAAGGCCCTGTCCGCCGCCCGGCTGCTGGTCTCGGGGAGCGCCCCGCTGCCGGTGCCGGTGTTCGAGCGGCTGGCGGCGCTCACCGGCCACGCGCCGGTCGAGCGCTACGGCATGACGGAGACGCTGATCACCGTCAGCACCCGCGCGGACGGCGAGCGCCGCCCCGGCAGCGTGGGCCTGCCGCTGGCCGGGGTCCGCACTCGGCTCGTGGGCGACGGAGGGAACCCGGTTCCGGCGGACGGTGAGAGCGTCGGCGAGTTGCAGGTGCTCGGCCCCATGCTGTGCGACGGCTACCTGGGCCGTCCGGACGCCGACGCCGAGTCCTGGACCGCGGACGGCTGGTTCCGCACCGGCGACGTGGCGGTGATCGGACCCGACGGCTTCCACCGGATCGTGGGCCGGGCCTCCGTCGACCTGATCAAGAGCGGCGGCTTCCGGGTCGGTGCGGGCGAGGTCGAAGCCGCCCTGCGGGACCACCCCGCGGTGGCGGACGCTGCGGTCGTAGGCGCTCCCGACGCCGACCTCGGGCAGGTGATCGTCGCGTATGTCGTCCCCGAGGGGCCGGTGACAGGCGGTCAGCTGACGGCGTTCGTCGCGGAGCGTCTGTCCGTGCACAAGCGGCCCCGGCGGGTCGTCCTGGTGGACGAGCTCCCGCGCAACGCGATGGGCAAGGTCCTCAAGAAGCAGCTCCTCGAACCGTAGTGGCGGCTTCACCGCTCGGGACGGCCGTCGGATGACCGCAGCCCACGAACTGGACAACGTTGTCAACAACCGGCGACACTACCGCCTATGGACTGTCCTGCTGCCACCGGACCGGTGGCCTCCGTCGACATCGGCGGCACGAAGATCGCGGGCGCGCTGGTCGACAGCAAGGGGCGGCTGACAGCCCGCTGCCTGCGTCCGACTCCGGCGACCGAGGGCGCGCCGGCCGTGCTCCGAGCGGTCACCGAGGTGCTCGACGAGCTCGCCGCCGACCCCGGCTGGTGCGCGGTGCGCTGCGTGGGCATCGGGAGCGCCGGTCCCGTGGACGCCCCGCGAGGAGCGGTCAGTCCGGTCAACATCCCCGCCTGGCGCGACTTCCCGCTGGTGGAGTCCGTGCGCTCGCACCTGCGGCGGAACCGGGAATCGGGTTCGGGGCCGGGCTCGGGGCCGGACTCACCGCTGCGTACCGAGCTGCCGGTCGTGCTCACCGGTGACGGCCCGGCGATGACTGCCGCCGAGCACTGGCAGGGAGCCGCCCGGGGCTTCCGCAACGCCCTGTGCATGGTGGTGTCCACGGGAGTGGGGGGCGGCCTCGTCCTGGACGGCGCGCTCTACCCCGGCCCCAGCGGCAACGCGGGACACATCGGCCACATCAGCGTCGACCTCGACGGCGATCCCTGCCCCTGCGGCTCGCGGGGCTGCGTGGAGACCCTCGCCAGCGGTCCGGCCATCGCCCGGCGGGCGCTGCGCGACGGCTGGCAGCCGCCCGGCGGGGACGCCTCGGCGGCGGCGGTCGCCGAGGCCGCGCACCAGGGCGATCCGGTCGCCCTCGCCTCCTTCGCCCGCGCCGCGCAGGCCCTCGCGGCGGGCATCGCGGCGACGGCGACCCTGGTCGAGCTCGATGTCGTGGTCGTGGGCGGCGGAGTCGCCAAGTCCGGCGAGGTGCTGTTCGCGCCGCTCCGGGCCGCGCTGGACCGGTACGCGACGCTGCCCTTCGTCCGGCACCTGGAAGTGCGCCCGGCCGAGCTCAGCACCGACGCGGGCCTGGTCGGCGCGGCGGCCGCGGCTGCCGCCGCACTGCACCTCGACGGCTGGGACTAGGCCTGTTTCGGCCGATCTTCGCGGACGCCCGCCGCCGCATGGTGACACTGCGACGGCGTGCGCACCGCGGCGGAGCCGCTGATGCCCGCAGCCGCGAAGATCGGCCGGACCGGGCCCTGGCGGCCCTGAGCTGCGCTGACGGGCCGCGACGGTACGCGCCCTCGACGCCCGCCCGTCCCCTCTGCGTACGATGCTGCGAGCAGTCGGCGAACAGGGGGCAGCGTGATCGTCTGGGTCAACGGCGCGTTCGGTGTCGGGAAGACCAGCACAGTCAGGGAGCTGCTGGAGCTGATCCCCGGCAGCACGGTGTTCGATCCGGAGTCGGTCGGGGAGTACCTTCGCCAGGAGCTCCCGCCGGAGGAACTCGCAACCGTCCACGACTACCAGGACCTCCCGGCGTGGCGCCGGCTCGTACCGGAGGCGGCGGCGGCCCTGCTGGCCCAGGTCTCGGGCACGCTGATCGCCCCGATGACACTGCTCCGCCAGGACTACCGGGACGAGATCTTCGGCGCCCTGGCGGCACGCCGGATCCCCGTGCACCATGTGCTGCTGCACGCTGAGGAAACGATCCTGCGCAAGCGCATCGAAGCGGACGAGGTCGACCGCCAGGCCCGGCAGTGGCGCCTCGACCACGTCGACGCCTACGAGCAGGCCCGTGGCTGGCTCGCCACCGACGCCGTCACCGTGGACACCGCGGAACTGACGCCGCGCCAGGCGGCCGAGCGGATCGAGGCGATCGTCCGCTCCGGTAGCGCCCGCTGCCGCATCGTCCAGGACGTGGTGGCCGACCGCGACACCCTCGCCGCGGCGGTGCTGTTCTTCGACGAGCAGGACCGGGTCCTGCTCGTCGATCCGGTCTACAAGCCCGGCTGGGAGTTCCCCGGCGGCGTGGTCGAGGACGGCGAGGCGCCGACGCGTGCCGCCGTCCGCGAGGTCGCCGAGGAACTCGGCCTGACCCTGGACCCGGCCGGGCTCCGACTGCTCGTCACCGACTGGGAGCCGCACCGCGGGCCGCGCTCCGGCGGCATGCGACTGGTCTTCGACGGTGGCCGGCTGACGGCGGCGCAGCGCGCGGAACTGACGCTCCCGGCGGCGGAGCTGCGCGCCTGGTGCTTCGCCGGGGAGTCGGAGTGGACCGGGCTGCTCCCGGAGAACAAGCGCCGCCGCCTCGCCGCCTCGCTGCGCGCCCGCGCCTCGGGCCAGCCGCTCTACCTGGAGGCGGGCGGCAGTCCCGCCGACGGCTGACCCTGGTCTGCCCGGACCGGGAACTGCGCGGACCGGGAACTACGCCGCGGGAGGGGCGGACGTCGCGGTTGCCTGCGGAACAGCCGTGAGCGCGTCCGGACTGATCATCTGCGGACCCGCCGCCCGTCGCGAGCGCAACCGGGGCCGACGCCGGTACAGCCGGTGCAGCCGCTGCAGGGCGACGAACTCGTCCATCCGGTTCGCCAGGGTCAGCTGGTACTTGACCCGCAACGGGGCGCGGAGCTGGCGGATCTGCTCGGGGTCGATCGCCCGCAGCAGCCGGCTGACGTGCTGCTGGTAGGCCTCGCGGAACGCCCGGTCGCCGTCCGGCACCGACCAGAAGAACATCGGGAGTTCCTCGACCAGGGTGTTCCTGTCGTAGGAGCGCAGGTACTCGGCGAACGTGGGCTCGGGGCGGGCGAGCAGCCACGCGCGGACCAGTTCGATCGAGCGGACGCGGTCGATCAGGCCCCTGGGGTCGGTCTTCCGCTGCGTGATCGACACCTCGCCGAGCTCGCGCACGCGCCAGTGGTAGATCGGCTCGGAGATGACGTCCACGCTGGTTGCCAGGTAGTGGTGCGGCACGCTGACCGGGGCGTCCTCGTACAGGATGCCCTCCGGGTAGAGAATGCCGGCGCTGTCGAAGAAGCTGCGGCGGTAGACCTTGTTCCACGCGGTGCGGTCGGTGACCAGCGAGGGGATCTCGGTCACATGGGTCTTGAGCCGGGTCTCCTTGAACGGCTTGCTGTGGCCGTGGGACTGGTAGTACCCGGCAGCGCGGAAGCGCAGCGCGTTGCCTGCCGCGAAGTCCGACCCGGTCTGGTCCAGGGTGCTCACCATCAGCTCGTACGCGCCGGGCGGCAGAGTGTCGTCGCTGTCCACGAAGGCCAGGTACTCGGTGCCCTCGGCGAGGTTCCGCCAGCCGGTGTTGCGGGCCGCCCCGAGGCCCTTGTTCTCCTGCTGGACCAGCCGGAACCGCGGGTCCTTCGCGGCGTACGCCTCGGCGATGGCCGCACTGCCGTCGGTCGAGCCGTCGTCGACCATGACGCACTCGAAATCACCGAACGTCTGCGCGGCAATCGAGTCGAGGCACTCCTCGAGGTAGCGCTCGACGTTGTATATCGGGACGACGACGGAGAGGCGGGGGGCCATCGGCTGGGCGGGCCTTTCGATCAGGGGCGTGCGACCGGCCTCTGGCCCGTTACCGAGAGTGACCGGGCAGAGAGTGCACAGGTCAGATCCTAGCGTCCGGCCCGACTCGCACCCAGCCGACCGGTGTCGTGCAGGTGGACCAGAGGCGAACAGTCATCCGTTCAGTCCCCTCCCCTGCCCCGCCGCGGCGGCCAGCCTGCGCAGGACCTGGCCGCAGCGGCGGGCGTACAGGCGCTGGAACAACGGCACCAGTGGTCCGGCGGCGCGGGTGTACCAGCGGGCGGGGCGGCTGAAGGCGGTGACGGTGAACCAGACCGACGCGTCGTCGGCGAGCTCCACGAGGAAGGACTCCTCGCCGCACTCCGGATGGCCTCGCAGGGTTCCGTAGCCGAATCCGGCCCGGCTGGGCTCCTCGACCGTCCAGACCACTGCGCAGGGCGCGGTCACGCCGAGCGGGCCGAGGCCCAGCACCACCCGCACCCGCACGCCGGGGGCGGCCCGCTCGGCCTCTGCGGTGAGCCCGACTCCGGCGGCTCGGTGCATCCGCCAGGTCAGCACGGCCTCCGCGGCCGCCACGAACGCCGCCGCGCCGTCGCCGAGGCGGGTGCGGTGCCGCAGGTGCGTGTAGCCCGAGGGCAGCGGGCCGGGCTCGCGGGTCGCGCCGACTTCGGGATAGCTGAAGTCACTCATCAAGAAGTCACTCATCAAACAGGCCCCCCTCATTCGGACGGATGTGCCCCTGCTCATACGCCTGCCTGGCACCTTGGACGAAGGATTATCGTGCCACCGTCCGCCCGACCCGGCAGGATTGTCCCGTGCCCTTCACCCTCAGCCACGCGGCCGCCGTTCTCCCCTTCCTCCACGAGGGGAGAGGGCGCGGGCCGTTGATCGCCTCCGCGCTGGTCGCCGGATCGCTCGCGCCCGACGTGCCGTTCTTCGTGGAGAGCCTGCTTCCCGGCGCCTTCGGCTTCGGCCGCGTCGCACACCGCCCGTGGGCGCTCCCGACGGTGGACGTGGCCATCGCCGCCGGTCTGGTCGCGAGCTGGCACGGGCTGCTGCGGGAACCGCTGGTCGCCCTGCTGCCCGACCCCTGGGCGGACCGCGCCGAAGCCCTCACCGCGCCGCTCCGCAAGCCGGACCAGCGGGACGCCTACGACGCGGCCTGGTTCACCGCCTCCGCCACGCTCGGCGCGCTCACCCACGTCGGCTGGGACTCCTTCACGCACCACGGGCGGGCCGGGGTGCGCGCGTTCCCGGCACTGCGGCGCGAGGTCGCCGGAATGCCGGTCCACCAGGCGCTGCAGTGGGGGACGTCCGCCGCCGGCCTGGGCGTCCTCGCGGTCGCCGGGCGTCGGGCGCTGGGACGGCAGGCGCTGGGCCGCCAACCGACCACGGAGCCGCGCAGGATCGCCCTCCGACCCGCAGTCAGAAGGCGGGCGACGGCGTTCCTCGCGGCGAGCGCCGTGCTGGGCGCGGCCCACCGCGCGGCACGCGAGGTGCCGCGGCTGCACGCCCGTCCCACCCTCTCCGACCTGGTCGCCATCGCCTCCTTCGGCGCGGGCACCGGGGCCGCGGTCGGGGCGACCGCGTACGCGCTGGCGATGCGGGTGACGGCCAGTCGGCCCCCCGGTACGTGATTGGCCAGGGCACTGCCCTCTAATATGAGGAAGCGTGACGCAGACCCAGGGCCCCAGCGGCGACCAGCCCCCGTTCATCGACGAGTTGAGCCCCGACGAGTTGAGCGGGGTGTGGGACGTCGTGGTCGTCGGCGCCGGACCGGCCGGTGCCTCCGCCGCCTACGCGGCGGCCTCCACCGGCGAAGGGCTGCGCGTCCTGCTGCTCGACAAGGCGGCCCCGCCCCGATACAAGACCTGCGGCGGCGGCATCATCGGCCCCTCCCGCGACGCGCTGCCGCCCGGGTTCGTGCTGCCGCTCAAGGACCGCGTCCACGCCATCACCTTCGCCCTGGACGGGAAGTTCCAGCGCACCCGCCGTTCCAAGAAGATGCTGTTCGGGCTGGTCAACCGGGACGAGTTCGACCAGCGCCTGGTCCAGTGCGCAGAGAAGGCGGGCGCCGTGCTGGCGACCGGAGTCACCGTCACGGGAGTGCGGGAGTCGGCGGAGTCGGAGGAGCAGGGCGCGGTGCTCACCCTCCAGGACGGCCGCACCGTCCGGGCCCGGGCCGTGGTCGGCGCTGACGGCAGCGCCGGACGGATCGGTGCGCACGTGGGCGTCAGCTTCGACCAGGTCGACCTCGGTCTGGAGGCGGAGATCCCGGTGCCGCCCAGCGTCGCCGAGGACTGGGCCGGTCGGGTCCTGCTGGACTGGGGCGGCAAGGTCCCAGGCTCCTACGGCTGGGTCTTCCCCAAGGGTGACAGCCTCACCGTGGGCGTCATCGCCGCCCGGGGCCAGGGCGCCGACACCCGCGCCTACCTCAAGGACTTCATCTCCCGGCTGGGCCTGTCCGGTTTCACACCCTCCATCGAGTCCGGCCACCTCACCCGCTGCCGCGCCGAGGACTCGCCGCTGTCCAAGGGCCGGGTGCTGGTCGCGGGCGACGCCGCCGGGCTGCTGGAGCCGTGGACCCGCGAGGGCATCTCCTACGCGCTGCGCTCCGGCCGGCTCGCCGGCGAGTGGGCGGTGAGGATCGCCGCCGCCGACGACGCCACCGACGTGCGCCGCCAGGCCCTCAACTACGCCTTCGCGATCAAGGCCGGCCTCGGTGTCGAGATGCGGATCGGCCGCAAGCTGATGACCGCGTTCGAGCACCGCCCGCAGGCGTTCCACCTCGCGGCCGTCGGCATGCGGCCCGCCTGGAAGGCTTTCGCCCGGGTCACCCAGGGGCACACCACCTTCGCCGGACTCAGCCGCGAGCACGGGCTGGGACGCCAGACCATCGACCTGCTGACCCGAGGGTAGGCCCGTGCGGGCTCGCCACGGAGTACTACCGGGGAAGTAGCCGGGCCGACCCCGCCGGGCTGACGCGCCCGGGGCCCGCGGTGACCTACGGTGCCGGTATGACTTCCACCGGAGCCCGTCGGCAGCGCGGCAGCGGCCCGCTGCCCGCGCGGGCTGCGGTGATGGCCGCCGTCGGCATCGCCGTGATCCAGGTCGTCGGCACCCGTGCCGCGCAGCACAACCAGCACGGCCACCAGGCCCTGGACCTCCTCGGCTACGTTCTGCTGCTGCTCGGCCCGGCGTTCCTGCTGTTCCGGACCCGGTGGCCGGTGGCCGTGTGCGTCGGGACCACCGCGGTGGCGGTGGCCTACCTGCTCGTGGGCTACCCCTACGGACCGATCTTCGTGAGCGTGGTCGTCGGCTTCGTCAGCGCCGTTCTGACCGGCCACCGCAAGGCGGCGTGGGCGTCCGTGGGCGGCCTCTACCTGGCGCACCTCGCTGCCTCGCTGGCGACCGGCAAGCTGGCCTGGGCCCAGGAACTGGGCATGCTGGCCTGGCTGCTGCTGGTGGTTCTCGCCGCCGAGGTGATCCGCACCAGGATCGAGCAGCGCGAGCAGCGCCGCCAGGTCCGGGCCGAGCGCGAGCAGCGGGTCGCGGACGAGCAGCGCCTCGCGATCGCCCGCGAGTTGCACGACGTCCTCGCGCACAGCATTTCGCTGATCAACATTCAGGCGGGCGTCGCCCTCGAACTGCTGGACGGGGACCCGGAGCAGGCCCGCACCGCGCTGACCACGATCAAGCAGACCAGCAAGGAGGCCCTCGGCGAGGTGCGCCAGGTGCTGGGCACGCTGCGGACGCCGGGCCGGGACGCACCCCGTGCTCCCGCACCGGGTCTGGACCGGCTGGGGGAGCTGGTCGACCAGGCCCGCGCGGCGGGGCTCGCGGTCACGCTCCGGACGCAGGGCGCACCCAGGCCGCTGCCGCAGGGCGTCGAGCTGGCGGCGTTCCGGATCGTCCAGGAGGCGCTGACGAACGTCATCCGGCACTCCTCCGCGCGCACCGCCGAGGTGGAGGTGACCTACGACCCGTCGGTGCTGACGCTCGAGGTACGCGACCCGGGCCCGGTCTCGGCGACCGGCGGCCCGCGCGCCGGCGGTTCCGGCAGCGGGCTGACCGGGATGCGGGAGCGCGTCGCCGCACTCGGCGGCGGCGTCACGGCGCAGCCGCACGGTGCGGGCTTCCGGGTCCGGGCCGACCTACCGCTCACCACTGACGCCTCCGAGGAGGTCCGATGATCCGCGTCCTGCTCGCCGACGACCAGGTCCTGGTCCGCGCCGGGTTCCGCTCGCTGCTCGACGCGCAGCCCGACGTCGAGGTGGTCGGCGAGGCGGACGACGGCGTCGCCGCCGTCCGCCTCGCCCGCGAACTGCGGCCGGACGTAGTGCTGATGGACATCCGGATGCCGCAGCTGGACGGGCTCGCGGCCACCCGGATGATCTCCGACGACCCGTCACTCGCGGCCGCGAAGGTCGTCGTGCTGACGACGTTCGAGCTCGACGAGTACGTCTTCGAGGCGCTGCGTGCCGGCGCCGCCGGCTTCCTGGTCAAGGACACCGAACCGGCGGAGCTGGTACGGGCCGTGCGCGCGGTCCACGCGGGCGACGGGCTGCTGTCGCCGGGGGTGACCCGTCGGCTGATCTCGGAGTTTGCCGCCAGGTCCAAGGAGCCCGAGCAGTCCGCGCCGCTGGCCCGGCTGACGGACCGTGAGCGAGAGGTGGTGGCGCTGGTCGGGCTCGGCCTGTCCAACGACGAGATCGCCGGCCGCCTCGTGGTCAGCCCGCTGACGGCGAAGACACATGTCAGCCGGGCGATGGTGAAGCTGGGTGCGCGGGACCGGGCGCAGTTGGTGGTGCTGGCCTACGAGTCAGGCCTGGTCCGGCCCGGCTGGCTGGGCTGACGCACCGTCGGCGGGGAGCGCGGCGCGAACCTGGTGCCAGCGCTCCAGCAGCAGCGGCAGCTCCTCGCGGATGAAGGCGAAGAAGGCGAGCGACTCGACCAGCCTGACACCGGCCGGGCTGTCCGCGCCGAGCACCGAGATGCCCTCGGCCAGGCTCGTCTCCCAGCGCACCAGCACCTGGTCGCGGCGCAGCGCGGCCTCGTACCAGATGTCGTTGTAGACCCGGTAGCGGTCGCGGCGCGAGCCCGGTTCGCGCTCGCGGCTGACCAGGTTGAGCTGCATCAGGTAGCGCACGGCGCCGGACACAGCGGCCGGGCTGATCTGCAGCAGCTCGCCCAGTTCGGCGGCGGTGAGGCGGCCGCTGTCGGTAGCGAGGAGGGCGACGAAGACGCGGGCCGGCATCGGTGGGAAGCCGGAGTCGCACAGCACGGTGGTGAAGCGCTCGATGAAGGCACGCAACGCCTCGGGGTCCGGGTTCGAGCCGCTTCCGGAGTCGGTTCCGAGGTCGGCTTCGGGGCCGAAACCGGGGTCGCGGTCGGGGACGGATCGCGCTGCGCTCATGCCGGCCAGCCTATCTTGGGCTCCACAGAATTCATTATCTTCACGGATTTGTGAAACAAGTGTAGCGTCGGATCTATGACAACGGCCATCTCCGCGTCCGGCCTGGTGAAGACCTTCGGCCGGACGCGCGCCCTCGACGGACTCGACCTGTCCGTCACCCAGGGCGAGGTACACGGCTTCCTCGGGCCCAACGGCTCGGGGAAGTCCACCACCATCCGGGTGCTCCTCGGGCTGATCCGCGCCGACTCCGGCGAGGCCCGGCTGCTCGACGGCGACCCCTGGCGCGACTCGGTGGCCCTGCACCGCCGGCTCGCCTATGTCCCCGGTGACGTCACCCTGTGGCGCAACCTCTCCGGCGGAGAGGTCATCGACCTGCTCGGACGGCTGCGCGGAGGCGTCGACGCCAAACGCCGTGCCGCCCTGCTGGAGCGCTTTGAACTCGACCCGACCAAGAAGGGCCGCGCCTACTCCAAGGGCAACCGGCAGAAGGTCGCCCTGGTCGCGGCCCTCGCCTCCGACGTCGAACTGCTGATCATGGACGAGCCTACCTCCGGCCTGGACCCGCTGATGGAGGAGGTGTTCCGGGCCTGCGTCGCCGAGGAGCGGGAGCGCGGCCGGACCGTGCTGCTGTCCAGCCACATCCTCAGCGAGGTCGAGGCCTTGTGCGACCGGGTAAGCATCATCCGTTCCGGCCGCACCGTGGAGACCGGGACCCTCACCGAGCTGCGCCATCTCACCCGTACCTCGATCGAGGCCGAACTCGCCGGCGCGCCGCAGGGTCTGGCCGAGCTGCCGGGCCTGCACGACGTCGACCTGGACGGCACCCGGCTGCGCTGCCAGGTCGACACCGACCGGCTCGACGGCCTGCTCCGGGCCCTTACCGCGGCCGGCGTACGGACGCTGACGAGCCGTCCGCCAACGCTCGAGGAATTGTTCCTGCGCCACTACGAACCGCAGGGAGCGGAGCAGTGACCGCTCTGTCCACGACCGTGCCGGTGTCCGGACCCAGGTCCGCGTCCCGGGCGGGGTCGCTGTCCGGCCTCGGTGTCCTGCTGCGGCTGGCGCTGCGCCGCGACAAGGTCATGCTCCCGGTCTGGGTGTACGCGGCGATCGGCTCCGTCGCCGCCACCGCCGTCAGCTTCAGGAAGCTCTACCCGAGCACCGCCGCCCGTGAGCAGTTCGCGGCCAGTATCAACACCAGCAGTTCGCTGCGCGCCCTCTACGGGCCGGTCCACGACGGCAGCAGCATCGGCGGCCTGACGGCCTGGCGGATGGGCGCCTTCGGCGGGGTCGTCGTCGCGCTGATGAGCTTCCTGCTCGTGGTGCGGCACAGCAGGGCCGAGGAGGAGGCCGGACGGCTGGAGCTGGTCGGCGCCGGGGCCGTCGGCCGCCGCGCGCCGCTCACCGCCGCGGTGGGCACCGCCGTACTCGGCAACGTCCTGGTCGCGGTGCTCATCCCGGTCATCCTGATCGCGCTCGGCGAGCGGGCGTCGGGCTCGATCGCCTTCGGCGTCTCGCTCGGCGCCGCCGGTCTGGTGTTCACCGGCACCGCCGCCGTCGCCGCCCAACTGGCCGAGACCGGACGCGCAGCGAACGGCCTGTGCGGCGCGCTGCTCGGCCTCGCGTTCGTGGTGCGGGCCGCGGGGGACGCGGCGGGGTCGAACGGACCCGGCTGGCTGGTCTGGCTGTCACCGCTCGGCTGGACCGAACAGGTCCGCGCCTACGGCGGCGACCGCTGGTGGGTCGTGGCCCTCGCCCTCGGCTGTGCCGCCGGGCTCACCGCCGCCGCGTACGTGCTGGTCGGACGGCGGGACCTCGGCGCGGGGCTGCTGCCGCAGCGCCCGGGACCCGCTGTCGGCGCCGCCTGGCTGCGCAGCCCCGCCGCCCTGGCCTGGCGGCTCCAGCGGGGCTCGCTCATCGGCTGGAGCCTCGGCTTCCTGATCGCCGGAGCGGTCTTCGGCAGCCTCGCCAACGGTGTGCTGAGCCTCCTTCAGGGCAACGCCCAGCTGGAGCAGATCATCCGGCGGATGGGCGGGCAGCAGGTCCTGGTCGACTCCTACCTCGCCACCATGACCAACCTGCTCGGCATGGTCGCCGCCGTCTACGCGGTGCAGGCCGTGTTGCGGCTGCGTGGCGAGGAGACCGGCGGGCGCGCCGAACCGTTGCTGGCCACCGCTGTGTCCCGGCTCCGTTGGGCGGGCAGCCACCTCGCGTACCCGCTGGCGGGATCGGCACTGCTGCTGCTCGCCGGCGGTCTCGGGACCGGAGTGGCGGCGGGCGCGGTGCTGGGCGACGTCGGCGGCCGGACCACCGACCTGCTGGGCGGCGCGCTGGTGCAGCTTCCGGCCGTGTGGTTCATGGCTGCGACGGCTGTCGCGGTCGTCGGACTGCTGCCGAGCAGGACCTCGGCGGCCTGGGGCGTCCTCGGCGGGCTGCTGCTGATCGCGTACCTCGGCCCTGTCGTGCATGCGGGACAGTGGCTGCTCGACCTCTCCCCGTTCACCCACGTCCCTAGGCTCCCGGGCTCCGCCTTCACCGTCGAGCCGCTGCTCTGGCTGACGGTCCTCGCCGCCGCCCTCGCCGCCGCCGGACTCGCCGGTCTGCGACGGCGCGACCTGGGCTGACGCCCCATCGGGCGCGCTGGACGGCCAGTCACCGAGCTGGCCCGGGGGCGGCAGCACGACGTGGCTCCGGCCGGCTGACCCGCTCGCCCGGGTCCCTCGCGCCCGGGTCCCGCCCGCCCAGGTCCCTCGCGCCCGGGTCCCGCTCGCCGAGGCCCGGCGCGCCCAGGTCCCGCCGGCCCAGGTCCCGCGCGCCCCGATCCCGCGCGCCTGGACCCCGCGCGCCTGGACCCCGCCCGCCCGGGTCCCGCCCGCCCGGATCCCGCTCGCCGAGGTCCCGCTCGGTCCGGACAAGATCCCCCCGGGGCGAGCGCCGGGCCCGACCTGGTAGTAACGTCACGCAGCAGCCTGCCGAGCCACCACGGAAGGATCACCACCCATGACCGGTACCGAGCCACTGGTCCACTACCGAGTGGACCGGGCCGTCGCCACCCTCACCCTGGACTCGCCGCGCAACCGCAACGCGCTCTCCTCCACGCTGGTCGCTGAACTGGAGCAGGGACTCGCCGAGGCGGCGAAGGACCCCGCCGTCCGCGCCGTCGTCCTCACCCACACCGGCGGCACCTTCTGCGCCGGCGCGGACCTCTCCGAGGCCACCTCCGGCGACCCGACCGCCAACCCGCGCCGTCTGGTCGCCACCATGCGGGCCATCGTCGAACTGCCCAAGCCGGTCATCGCCCAGGTGGACGGGCACGTCCGGGCAGGCGGCCTCGGCCTGCTCGGCGCCTGCGACCTGGCCCTGGCAGGCCCCAAGGCCACCTTCGCCTTCACCGAGGTACGCCTCGGCCTGGCGCCCGCCGCGATCTCGCTGGCGCTGCTGCCCCGCCTCGACCCGCGCGGCGCCTCCCGCTGGTACCTCACCGGATCGGTCTTCGACGCGGCGGAGGCCCAGCGCATCGGTCTGCTCAGCGAGGCCGCGGACGACACCGCCGCCGCGCTGGAGCCGGTGCTCGACGCGCTGCGGCTGGCCTCCCCGCAGGGCCTCGCCGAGACCAAGCGCCTGGTCACCGCAGACGTGCTGCGCACCTTTGAGCGCGACGGCGAGTCGATGGTGGCGCAGTCGGCACTGCTCTTCGGCTCGCCCGAGGCTCGCGAGGGCATGCTCGCCTTCCTGGAGCGCCGCCCGCCCAACTGGGCGTAGCCACACGGGAAATGGAAGCTCTGGGAGGATACGGTCATGCCGACCGTGCTCTCCACCCTGACCGTCCCCTGGATCAGCCCGCCGCACCGGATGGACGTACTGCGGACCTCCGAGCTGCCCGAGGGGTACACCGTCACCACCGCCTTCGCCCTGGCCGTCGACGCCGACGACCGGACCCTGCTGACCCGGGTGGACCTGCCGGGCCGTGGCTGGGAGGTCCCCGGCGGGCACCTGGACGAGGGCGAGTCACCGCTCGACGCGGCGGTGCGGGAGCTGGCCGAGGAGACCGGCCTCGACGTGCGGCCGGAGCAGGTGGCGCTGGTGGGCGGCCAGCAGATCACCCTGCTCGGCACTCCGCCCGCCGACTACCCGTACCCGGCACGGGCGTTCATGGCCTTCCACGCCGTGCGGCTGGACCGCCGGGGGTTGCCGACCGCGCCGCACCCCGAGTCGGAGTGCGGCGCGGCGAGCTGGGTGGAGCGGTCCCAGGTGCCGCTGGTCTGCCCGAAGGCGGCCTGGCTGCCACTGCACGCGTCGCTGTTCGCCTGACGCTTTCGCCGGGGTGGGTTCGCCGGCGGGTTCGCCGGGCCGACAGTTCTCGAGCTGACCCGCGGGTAACCCCGGGAGGATCAAGCGAGCCGGTTCCGGTTACCGTGTCCGCATGCCGTTCGCCGAGAAGATACGCGCCGCAGCGCGGGCCCACGCCCGCCGGGCTGCGACGACGCTGGTCCACCGGGGCTGGCAGTGGGTGCAGGAGGCCGGCTCGGTCAGCGCCGAGCGGCCGGGTCGGCTGCGCTTCGGGGCGATCGGCGAGTGCACCCGGCTGACCTTCCCGCTCGGGGCGGTGTTCAACGAGCGGTGGATCACGCTCGGCACCCACTGCATCATCGGCGAGGGCGTGTCGATGTCGGCCGGCTTCCTGCCGGGCCTGGATCTGGGCCCCGAGCCGATCGTGCGGATCGGCAACGGCTGCGTCATCGGCCGGGACAGCCACGTCGTGGGCCATCACTCGATCACCCTGGGCGACGACGTGTGGACCGGACCGGGTGTCTACATCACCGACGAGAACCACTCGTACGACGACCCGAACCTGCCTATCGGCAAGCAGTGGCCGCGCAACGAGGCCGTGTCGATCGGCTCGGGGAGCTGGATCGGTACGGGCGCGGTGATCCTGCCCGGGGCGACCATCGGCCGTAACGTCGTGGTCGCCGCGAACGCCGTCGTCCGAGGCGTCGTGCCCGACCACAGTGTGGTCGCGGGCGCACCTGCCCGGGTGGTCCGCCGCTACACCCCGGTCGAGGGCTGGCAGCCGCCGATCCGGACGGTCGCCCCCAAGCCCGTGCCCGAGGGCATCACCCACGAGCAGTTGGTCGCCCTGATCGGCTGGGATCTGCGGCCGCCGAAGGACCAGGTCCACCCGCAGACCGCTGAGGACGCCGACCCGGTCGGCTGAGTCCCGGTCGGCTGAGTCCCGGTCGGCTGAGTCGCGGTCGGCTCAGTCTCGGGCAGCGGTGTCCCGGTCGGCTGAGTCGCGCGCGGATCACGTCCGGTCCGCCGCCCGCTGCACAGCCAGTGCGGCGACCCCAGCGAGCCCGGCGAGCAGCGCCACCGACAGCAGCGCGCTCGGCAGCCCCACCCCCTGGGCGAGGAAGCCGATGATCGGCGGCCCGAGCACCATGCCGCCGTAGCCGAGCATGGACGCGGTGGCCACGCCCTTCGGTCCGTTCAGCGCGCCCGCGCGGTCGATCGCCAGCGGGAAGATGTTGGCCAGGCCCAGCCCGACCAGCAGAAACCCGGCGAGCGCCAGCGGCAGCCAGGGGCTGAGCGCCGCGACCAGCATCCCGCCGCAGGCCACGCCGGCACCGGTGACCAGCACCCGGGTCGGTCCGAAGCGCTCCACCAGTCGGGTGCCGCCGAGGCGTCCCGTGGTCATGGCGAGCGAGTACGCGGCGAAGCCGGCGGCGGCGACCGAGGCCGTGGCGTGCAGGTCGGCGCTGAGGTGCAGGGTGCCCCAGTCGGCGAGCGCGCCCTCGCCGTACGCGTCGCAGAGGGCGACCAGGCCGAGCAGCAGGACGAGCAGCAGCGGGCCGCGCACCACCGCGGTCGGGGTCGCCGTGGTTGGGGTCGCCGTGGTCGGCGTCGCCTGTTTGGGCGTCTCCGCCTCGACCTCCTGCGGAGGTACCACCCGGTGCCGGAGCAGCGGCAGTCCGGCGGCGGCGGTGACGGCCAGGCCGAACACCGCGATCAGGCCCAGGTGCTGGGCGGGCGTCAGCACCGTTGCCAGCAACCCGCCGAGGCCGGCCCCGATCAGGCCGCCAAGGCTGTACGCGGCGTGGAACGCGGGCATGACGGGGCGTCCGGCCGCCGCGACCAGGTCCACCGCCGCGCTGTTGATGCCGACGTTCACGGCGCCGTATCCCGCACCGAACAGCAGCAGTACCCCGCCCAGCCCCAGCACCGAGTGGACCTGGGCGGGCAGCGCCACGGCGGCGCAGAGCAGGACGGCCGCGGCGACGGTGACCGGGTGGTTGCCGAAGCGGAGGCAGAGGCGGCTGACCGGAGCCATCACGGCGACCGCCCCTGCAGAGACACAGAGCAGGGCGAGGCCCAACTGACCTGCGGAGGCGTGTACCTCGGCCTTGATCGCGGGGATGCGGACGACCCATCCGGCGAAGAGGAAGCCGTCCATGGCGAAGAAGGCGGTGAGCGCGATCCGCGCGGGGGACCAGGCGGACTCCGATATCGGCGGGGGAGAGGCGACACTGACGGCTGATTTGTTTATTGGCGGCACAAAGTCACAATAGAAGCGTGCAGCCTACTCACACAAGCGCCGACCGTGGCCGCGCGGCCCTCGGCCCCGCACTCGAGCTCGTCCACACCGGCGCCGCGCCGACCCGCTCCGCGCTCACCAGCGCGCTCGGCGTCACCCGCGCCACCGCCGGCGCGGTCACCTGCGAGCTGGAGGCGCTGAACCTGATCACCGTCGACTCCAGGCCCGCCGGAGGAACCCGCGGCAGGCCCTCGCACCGTCTCGCCGTCGATCCGTCGGGCCCGGTCGTCCTGGCCGCGCAGATCCACGCCGACGGTTTCACCGTCGCCCTCGCCACTCTCGGCGGTGCCCTTGGCCCGCACCGGGACTTCCCCCTGCCGGTCCCCGCCTCGCCGGAGCGGGTGCTGCACGCCGTGGTCACCGAAGCTGCCGCGCTGATCGCCGCGGACCCGCGCCGCTGCGTCGGCCTCGGCCTCGCGGTCCCCACGCCGGTCGCCCTGCCCGACCGGACCGCCGTCGCCGCCATGTACCTTGACTGGCCGTCAGGTACGCCCGTCGGTGACCTGCTCGAACAGCAGGTCGCAGCGGCCGGTCTGTCCGTCGCCGTGGACGTCGCGAATGACGCCAACCTCGCCGCCCTCGCCGAGCACCGGCACGGTGCCGGGCGCGGCTCGCGCCACCTGCTCTACATCACCTCGGGCCACCGGGGCGTCGGCGGTGCCCTGGTCGTGGAGGGGAAATTGCACACCGGCAGCGCCGGCCTGGCCCTGGAGGTCGGCCAGCTGACGGTGGATCCCGACGGTCGGCTCTGCCCCTGCGGCAACCGGGGCTGCCTCGACGTCGAGGCAGACCCGCCCGCGCTGCTCGCCGCCGCCGGGCGCGAGGTCGACCCCGCGCGCCCCCTGCTCGACCAGACCCGCGACGTCCTCGCCGACGCCGCCGCAGGCGACGCCCGCGCCCGTGGCGCAGTCGAGCACGTCACCGACCGGCTCGGCCTGGGCATCGCCGGGGTGATCAACATCCTCAACCCGGACCGGGTCGTCCTCGGCGCCTTCCACAGCGCGCTGCTGGTCGCCGCCCCCGACCGCCTGGCCCGGGTCGTCGCCGAGCGTTCGTACTGGGGGCGCAGCGGTCAGATCCCGATCGCACCGGCCGTCCTGGAGCGCTCCGAACTGGCGGGCGCGGCGGAGCTCGCCTGGGCCCCCGTCCTGGCCGACCCGCTGGGCGTCCTCGGCGGGTGAGGTGGCGCTCTCCGGGGCGGAGAAGGGCGCAGGGAAGGCGGGCGGTTGGCGCGCGGAAGGCCTGCGGAAGGCGGCGGGGAAGTAGGCCCGGCGCCGCTGCGTACTCCCCCGGGAGCAGGCCAACTGCCCGCCGGGGCACGACGACCAGGGCCCCAGCCCGGGGCGATGCTCGATAGCGAGCCGCGATGGACGCGGCCGGCGCAATCGAGGAGCCCATCATGAACGCAACTCTGCTGGCGGACGGTTGGCACGGCGGCCCCGGGCCGTGGATCGTGCTGGTCCCGCTGTTCTGGATCGGCGTCGTCTTCTTCCTGCGGAGGGTCGTCTTCCGCGGTGCGATGCGGCGCGGCGGACGCGGGCCGTGGGGTCCGTGGGCGCCGAACGGCCCGCAGGCCGGACCGAGGGCGACCGGGCAGGGGCCCGCGCCGTCGCCGATCGAGACCCTCAACCGCCGGTACGCCGACGGCGAGATCGACGAGTTCGAGTACCGGGAGCGCTACGACCTGCTGACCTCGGTGATCAACCCCGCCACCGGCACCGTGGACCCCCAGGACGGGAAGCGATGAGTGCCCGGGTCGAGGAAGCCGTCAAGATCTACGGGAGCGGCCCCACCCAGGTCCGGGCGCTCGACCACGTCACGGTCGAGTTCCCGGCGGGCCGCTTCACCGCCGTCATGGGCCCCTCCGGGTCCGGCAAGTCCACGCTGATGCACTGCGCCGCCGGCCTCGACACCCTCACCGCGGGCTCCGCCTGGGTCGGCGACCAGGAGCTTGCCACCCTGAACGACCGACGGCTCACACTGCTGCGCCGCGAGCGGATCGGGTTCGTCTTCCAGGCGTTCAACCTGGTGCCGACGCTGACCGTGCTGGAGAACATCACCCTCCCGCTCGACCTGGCGGGTGCGGTGATCGACCAGGACTGGATCGACGCCATGATCGACGTCGTCGGCCTCGGCGACCGGCTGCTGCACCGCCCCTCCGAGCTGTCGGGAGGCCAGCAGCAGCGAGTGGCCGTGGCCCGCGCCCTGGCTGCCCGTCCCGAGGTGGTCTTCGCCGACGAGCCGACCGGCAACCTGGACTCGCGCAGCGGCGGCGAGGTGCTCGGCCTGCTGCGGACGGCCAGTCAGGACCTGGGCCGGGCCGTGGTCATGGTCACCCATGACCCGCGCGCGGCCGGTCACGCCGACGAGGTGCTGTTCCTCGCGGACGGACGACTTGTCGACACGATGGCCGCACCGACCGCCGATCTGGTGCTGGAGCGGATGAAGGCGTTCGAGCGGCCCGTGCCCGTGGGGAGCCGACCATGAGCACGGCCTCGAATTCCGGCTCCCGCGTCGGCCCGACACTGGTCCCGGCTCTGCGACTCAGCCTGCGCGGCCTGCGCGCCCACAAGCGGCGGCTCGCCGGGACCTTTCTCGCCGTGCTCCTCGGCGTCTCCTTCCTCGCCGGGACGATGGTCCTCGGCGACACCCTGCGCGCCAACTTCAGCTCCCTGTTCACCAACGCCAACGCCGGCACCGACGCCGTCGTCCGCAGCGCGAACGTGATCGCGGCGGGCGGCGGGGCCGGCGGCGTCCGCGCCCCGATCGACGCCTCCCTCGCGCAGCGCATCGCCGGGCTGCCCGGCGTCGCCGACGCCGCCCCCGCCGTCCGGGGCGAGGGCCAGCTCGTCGGCAGCAACGGCAAGCCGGTGGGCGGCATGGGCCCGCCCACGCTGGCCGGGAACTGGATCACCGATCCCGCCCTCAACCCCTACCGCCTGGTCCAGGGCCGCGCCCCGCAGGCCCCCGGTGAGGCCGTGATCAACCGGGGCGCGGCCAAGTCAGGCGGCCTCAAGCTCGGCGACACCACCCTGCTGCGCACACCCGGCCCGGTGCGGGTCACCATCGTCGGCATCGCCACCTTCGGCAGCACCGCCGATGGCATGGGCCCGAGCACCTTCACCGGACTGACTCTCGCCGACGCGCAGCGCTACCTGGTTCCCAAGCCGGGCGAGGCCAGCACCATCCAGGTGAAGGCCGCCCCGGGGGTGACCCAGGACCAGCTGGTCCGCCGGATCGCCGGCGTGCTGCCCAGCCAGGACGAGGCCGTCACCGGCGCCCAGGCCACCAAGGAGGACACGGCAAACGTCTCGACCGGCTTCCTCAGCATCTTCACCACGCTGCTGCTGGTCTTCGCCGGGATCGCGCTCCTGGTGGCGACCTTCACCATCCACAACACCTTCGCCATCGTCGTCGCCCAGCGGACCAGGGAGAACGCGCTGCTGCGGGCCCTGGGCGCGTCCCGCCGCCAGATCCTCGGCGCCACGCTCGCCGAGGCCGTCGCGGTGGGGCTGACGGCCTCGCTTGCGGGGCTGCTCGGCGGGATCGGCGTCGCCACCGCCCTCAAGGGCCTGTTCTCCTCGCTGGGTTGGTCGCTGCCCACCGGCGGAATGGTGGTCACGGCCACGTCCGTCGTCGTCCCGCTGCTGGTCGGCACGGTCGTCGCCACCGGCTCCGCGCTGCTGCCCGCGATCCGGGCGGGCCGCACCGCGCCGCTCGCCGCGATGCGCGACACCGCGGTCGAGCCCGGCGGGAGCAGCCGGGGCCGCACGCTCCTGGGCGTCGTCGTGGCCTGCGCGGGCGTGACGCTCACCGTGCTCGGCGCGACGGGGGGCCCGTCGGTCACCCTGACCGCCGTCGGCTCGGTCCTCTCGCTGGCCGCGCTGATCGTCCTCGGCCCGCTCGCGGCGGGTCTCGCCGTGCGGACGCTCGGCGCGCCGCTGCCCCGGATGCGCGGCGTCAGCGGCGGCCTGGCCCGGCGCAACGCGGCCCGCAATCCGCGCCGGACCGCCGCGACCGCGACGGCGCTGATGGTCGGCGTCGCCGTGGTCAGCCTGTTCACGGTCTTCGGCGCGTCGATCAAGGCCGGCCTGAACGACACGGTCAGCCGGTCCTTCGCCAGCGATCTCGCGGTGTCCGCACCCAGCTTCGGCGCGGGCGGCAGCGGGCTCAGCCCGCAGATCGTGCCCGCCCTCTCCGGGCTGCCCCAGGTGCGCAACGTGGTCGGGCTGGGCACGGGCGTTGCCACCGTCGCCGGACACGCCGTCAAACTCGACGTCACCGACCCCTCCCGGCTCGCCGGAACGGTCGAGCTGGGCTCCACCCGAGGCAGCGTCGGCTCACTCGGCACGGAGGGGATCGCCGTCTCCCAGGCGGTCGCCGCGCAGCACGGCTGGCAGGTGGGGACCAGCGTCCCGGTGGCCTTCGCGGACGGCGCACACCAGTCGATGACCGTGCGCGCGGTCTACTCCGACGCGGGAGTCGTCGGCGACTACCTGGTCACGCCGCAGACCTGGGCCCCGCACCGCACCCAGGACTCCGACACCCTGATCGCGGTCAGCCTCAGGCCGGGCGTCTCCCTCGCCGACGGCAAGGCGGCCGTGCAGCAGGCCGTCGCCGCGTACGGCGGCCCCACCGTCCAGGACCGCGCGGAGTACGCGACCACCGCGGCCTCGGGCATCGACATGATGCTGTCCGTGGTCTACGCCCTGCTCGCGCTCGCGGTCCTGATCGCACTCCTCGGCATCGCCAACACGCTGACCCTGGCGATGCACGAGCGCACCCGCGAGCTGGGGCTGCTGCGGGCGGTCGGGCAGACCAGGGCGCAACTGCGCTCGATGGTGCGCTGGGAGTCGGTACTGGTCGCGGCCTTCGGCACGGCCGGGGGCCTGGGCCTCGGGGCCTTCCTGGGCTGGGCACTGGTTCGGGCCACGGACAGCGCCGGGACGGCCTCGTTCGCGCTGCCGGTCCCGCAGTTGACGGTGGTGCTGCTGGCCGGGATGTTCGCCGGGGCCCTCGCCGCCGTGCGCCCGGCCCGCCGGGCCGCACGGCTGGAGGTGCTGACCGCGATCGCGCTGCGGTGAGTTCGCGGTGTAGTGAGTTCGCCGTGCAGTGTGTGGTTGCGTGAGCGGTGCGGTGACCGGCCGTCAGGCCCGGGCCCGCACCGGCACCCGGCCCCGCTCCTCCTGGGGCGGGGCCGCCCACCATGCGCCGAGCGGTGCGATCCGCAGCGGCGCGGCCGGGCGGCCGGGGTCCACCAGGTCAGCGTCCACCAGACCCGTGTCCACCAGGTCAGGGTCCACCAGACCGGTTTCGACCGGTGCTGGTTCGACGCGATCGGGTTCGACCTGAGCGGGTTCGACCAGCTCCGGTTGTCTCCCGGCCCGCTCCGCGAGACACAGGGTCGTCTCGAGGGCGAACCAGACGACCTTGCCGTCGTCCGCGACCTCGGCTCCCCACTCCTTGCTGAGGGCGGCCACGAGGTGCAGCCCGCGTCCGCTGTCGTCCTCCTCGTCGGGATTCAGCAGGCGGGGGAGTGCGGTGCTTCCGTCGCGAACCTCGCAGCGGAGGCAGCCGTCGGCGGCGCTGATCCTGAGCAGGCAGTCGGCCTGCGAGCCGACATGGCGGTGGACGTTGCCGATAAGTTCGGTGACTCCCAGCAGCGCCGGGTCCACCAGGTACGTCAGATTCCAGTGGCGCAGGTGGGCGGAGACGATCCTGCGGACGATGCCGAGCCGCTGGGGCTCCGCCGTGAGCCGCAGCTCGTACTGCCGGTCCTGATCCTGCTGAACCTCTTGACTCAGCTGTACACGAGACTCCAACACGCGCCAACTCCTCCCGCTAGGCCGGAGACAGACTCCGCGCCCTATCGGAAACTGCGCGGAGTTACCACGTGGCTACGATCCGAGACGTGTCCAGAATCGCCCCGTTGGATAGCATCCGCAACGCGCGGGCGACCCGGGTCCATGCTGCACGTTGTGCAGCCGGAGCGTAACCGTTCAGGCACGGGCAGTTGCGGAACATGCGCCCCCGTATGGCATATTCCAAGGATTTACAGGGAATGGCCGACGGTTACGATGCGCTGCACAGGCCTTCGGCAAGGAATTACCGGCAAGAAAGCAGCAGCACGAATGAGAACCGTGGACGTGGACCGCACCGACCCCGAGTACCGGGCCTGGTTGAAGGAGGCGGTCCGCAAGGTCCAGGCGGACGCCAACCGCTCAGCCGACACGCATCTGCTGCGCTTCCCGCTTCCGGAGGACTGGGGGATCGACCTCTACCTCAAGGACGAGTCCACCCACCCGACCGGCAGCCTCAAGCACCGCCTCGCGCGCTCGCTCTTCCTGTACGCCCTGTGCAACGGCTGGGTGCGGCCCGCAAGGCCGGTGGTGGAGGCATCCAGCGGGTCCACGGCGGTCTCCGAGGCGTACTTCGCCAAGCTGATCGGGGTCCCTTTCATCGCGGTCATGCCGCGTACCACCAGTTGCGAGAAGATCAGCCTGATCGAGGCCCAGGGCGGCAGCTGCCACCTGGTCGACGACACCCGGACGCTGTACGAAGTCTCGGCCCGGCTCGCCGAGGAGTCCGGCGGCCACTACATGGACCAGTTCACCTACGCCGAACGGGCGACGGACTGGCGCGGCAACAACAACATCGCCGAGTCGATCTACGCCCAGCTGCGGCTGGAGCGCTATCCCGTCCCCGCCTGGATCGTGGCCACCGCGGGCACCGGCGGCACCTCGGCCACCCTGGCCCGCTACGTCCACTACACCCAGGCCGACACCCTGATCTGCGTCGCGGACCCGGAGAACTCCTGCTTCTTCGACGGCTGGGTCACCGGCGATCCCACCGTCACCTGCGAGCGCGGCTCCCGGATCGAGGGCATCGGCCGACCCCGGATGGAGCCCAGCTTCGTGCCCGGCGCGATCGACCGGATGATGAAGGTCCCCGACGCCGCCTCCGTCGCCGCGGTCCGCGCCCTCGACGTGGCGATCGGCCGCAAGGCCGGCGGCTCCACCGGAACCGGCCTGTGGAGCTCCCTCAAGATCGTCTCCGAGATGCTCGCCGCCGGAAAGCGCGGCAGCGTGGTCACTCTCATCTGCGACCCCGGCGACCGCTACCTCGACAAGTACTACTCCGACACCTGGCTCGCCGCCCAGGGCCTCGACATCGCCCCTTACGCCGCCGCCCTGGACCACTTCCTCGCCACCGGCGCATGGAAAGGCTGACCTCTCCTTGGTTCAATACAACACTCATGGCGTATGCTACACATGTTGTATTGCGAAAGGTGGCCCCGCGATGGGCTGGGAGATCATTGTGGTGGAACCGGCGCTGTCCTGGCTCCATGAACTGCGTCGAAGCGATCGCTTGACGCTGGAGAGGATCAGCCAGGCGATCACCGCGCTTGAGCGTGAAGGTCCGGGTCTGGGACGCCCTCTCGTCGACACGGTTCAGGGATCGTCGCTGGCGAATCTCAAAGAGTTGAGGCCTGGCTCCTCGGGCGCGAGTGAGGTGCGATTACTCTTCATCTTCGACCCGAAGCGGCAGGCGGTCTTCCTCGTTGGCGGGGACAAGTCGAGGAACTGGAGTGGTTGGTATCGCTCTGCGATCGCGCAGGCAGAGCAGGCGTACGAGCAACACCTGAAGCGCGTCGAGCAGGGCGAGAGGGGAGACAGGCCATGACTATTGACCATCTGAAGGATCCGCAAGCCAGGTCTTGGCGGGATTTGAAGAACGACCTCGGTTTCACTCCTGCGGAAGAGGAGCGAATTCAGCATGGCGCGGATCGTATGATCGCCGAGGCCCGCGCGCACAGGCTGGCGGAGGTTCGCAAGCGGCAACATGTGACCCAGGTCCAACTGGCGCGTGAGATGGGGATAACTCAGGCACGTGTCTCCCGGATCGAACGGGGTGAGTTGGAGCGCAGCGAGGTGGAGACCTTGGCTGCGTACGTTCGTGCTCTTGGCGGCAAGCTGAAGATCGTGGCGGAGTTCGGCGATGAGTCTCTCGTCCTCGGCTGACGGGGGTTCCTACGAGTTACTGACCCGTCACACCGATCAGGACTCGGCGTTCGAGCTCCTCGCTGCGGAGCTGGACGGCATTGTTGCCGAGCGGGACCTTCCACGGGACGTCCTGCCCCTGAGCGACGACACCTGTGTCGGCCGTGTGCTGCTGAACGCCCTGTGGGTTGTCGAGGACGGCGGGACCACGCTGCCACCGGTCCAGACGGCCATCGCGCAGGCACTGCTGGACCGGTGCTGACAGCTCCGATCCTCCGCCCGGGCGTCGCCCGAAGCCGGTGGTCTGCCCGGAAGTTGATAATGAGTTTGTGAATTCTTCCGAGGACAGCAGCGAGGACAGCGGCACCGGGCCCACGCCCCGGCGGCGGGTCGGCCGGAGGCCCGGTGGGGCGGACACCCGCGGGGTGGTGCTGGCCGCCGCGCGGGCGGAGTTCGCGGCGCGCGGGTACGAGAAGACCAGCATGCGTGGGATCGCGCGGGCGGCCGGCGTGGACCCGGCGCTGCTGCACCACTACTTCGGCAGCAAGGACCGGCTGTTCCTGGCCGTGCTGGACTTCCCGGTGGACCCGAGGATCGTGGCGGCCCAGGTGATCGCGGGGGACCGGGACGGGGTCGGCGAGCGCGTCGCGCGCTTCGTGCTGACGCTGTGGGAGGACCCCGAGGTGCGGGACCGGCTGCTGGCCGTGCTGCGAACGGTGGCCAGCAGCGAGGAGGTCGCCGCGCTGCTGCGGGGCTTCTTCCTCAAGGAGGTGGTACGCCGGATCGCGCACGGACTCGAGGTGCCGCAGCCGGAGTTGCGGGTCGAACTGGTGCTGTCGCAGATCATCGGCCTCGCCATGGCGCGCTATGTGGTCGCCGTCGAACCGCTGGCCTCGACTCCGGCGGAGGAGCTGGTGCCGCTGATCGCGCCCACGCTGCAGCGTTACCTGGCGGACAGCTGAACAGTCTCGCCGTCCGGACAACCCGCTGTCCGAACAACGGCCTGACGCTTGACAGGGGCAGTGGCGCGAGCAGAAACTCATCGCATGATGAATTCTCTGGCGGGCCAGCCTCCCGCCGCCGCCATCCGGGCCCGAGGGCTTCGCGTTGTCCGGAGCGGACGCACCGTGCTGCACGACCTGGACGTGGACGTGCCCAGGGGGTCGGTCACCGGGTTGCTCGGCCCCAGCGGCTGCGGCAAGACGACCCTGCTCCGCTCCGTCGTCGGCGTGCAGAAGATCGCCGCGGGCACCGTGACCGTCCTCGGCGAGCCCGCCGGCAGCAGCCCGCTGCGGGCCCGCGTCGGCTATGTCACCCAGGCTCCATCCGTCTACACCGACCTCAGCGTCGCCGAGAACCTCCGCTACTTCGCCGACATCCTCGGCGCGCCCAGGACCGACCCCGCCCGGGTTACCGAACTCGTCGGGTTGACCGGCCAGGCCGAGGCGACGGTCTCCCGCCTCTCCGGTGGTCAGCGCGCCCGGGTCTCGCTCGCGGCAGCGCTCCTCGGCGCGCCCGAGCTGCTGGTGCTGGACGAGCCCACGGTCGGCCTCGACCCCGTGCTGCGGCAGGATCTCTGGCGGCTGTTCCACCAACTCGCCGACGCCGGCACCACCCTGCTGGTCTCCAGCCACGTCATGGACGAGGCCATCCGCTGCACCCGGCTGCTGCTGATGCGCGAGGGGCGGCTCCTCGCCAACGACACCCCGACGGCGCTGCTCGCCGCCACCGGGACGACCGACATCGAGGCCGCCTTCCTCAACCTGGTCACGGATGCCGCAGCAGCCGACCCTTCGGCAGCCGACCCTTCGGCAACCGACGCCGCAGCAAGCGACACCGCACGAACGGAAGCCGCACGATGAGCCTGCGCCGCACCCTCGCCACCGCCCGCCGCGTCCTCGCCCAACTACGCCACGACCCGCGCACCCTCGCGCTGCTCCTGGTCGTGCCCTGCGCGCTGCTGATCCTGCTCAAGTACGTGTTCGACGGCGAGCCCCTGGTGTTCGACCAGATCGGCGCGCCGCTGCTGGGCATCTTCCCCATGATCGTGATGTTCCTGGTCACCTCCGTGGCCACGCTGCGCGAGCGCACCACTGGCACTCTGGAGCGGCTGCTGACCATGCCGCTCGCCAAGGCCGACCTGCTCCTCGGCTACGCCCTCGCCTTCGGCCTGGTCGCCCTGGTCCAGGCGGCGGCCGCGTTCGGGCTGACCATCGGGCTGCTGGGTCTGCACATTGCCGGACCCAGCTGGCTGCTCTTCGTGGTCGCCCTCGCCGACGGCCTGCTCGGAACCGCGCTGGGGCTGTTCCTCTCCGCCTTCGCCGCCACCGAGTTCCAGGCCGTCCAGTTCCTGCCGGCCTTCCTGCTGCCGCAGCTCCTGCTCTGCGGTCTCTTCGCCCCGCGCGCGTCCATGGGCGCGGTGCTGCACGGGGTCTCCGACGTGCTGCCGATGTCCTACGCCGTCGATGCCATGGCCAGGCTGACCAGCCACTCCGGAGTCCCGGGCGCGACGCTGCTCGACCTGAGTGTGGTGGTCGGCTGCGTCCTGCTCGCCCTCGGACTCGGTGCGGCGACGCTGCGCCGCCGCACCGCCTAGCAGCCGAGTCCGGAGGGCCCGGCCCTGAGGGTCCAGACGCTAGAGCCGCCGCTGCGCGGGGATTCCGCAACGGGCGTCGAGGCGGGCCGCCGCCACCCGGATGGCACGGGCGACGCCGGGTCGGGAGAGACGCATCCCGACCTGCAGCGGTAGGGCGACATCGAGCGCGATGGTGAAGCGGAGCGCGGTGCCACCCTCCGCCGACGGGGCGAGCAGCCACTCCTCCATCCAGGCGTGGACGCCGGGGAGGTTCGTCTCCTCCACCCGGTAGACGAACCGGTGCGGCTGATCCCAGACGACGATGCTCTCCACGAAGTGGACGCCCCCGTGCAGCGTCACCGCGCGCCCCGCGCCGGGCCCGTACGGGGGCGGCCCGGTGTAACCGGCGGAGCGGACCTCGCGGAACCACAACGGCCAGGTCGAGGCGTCCTCGCTCAGCTCCCGGAAGACGTCGTCCGGCTTGGCGTGCAACTTCGCCGCAAGGACCAGCCTGGTCGGCGCGCGGTCCAGGAAGTCCGCGGTCACCGGACGCAGCAACTTCGCCATCTCGCACCCCAGGTCCAAGGAAGTCTCGGTCGACAGGGCGAACAGTCTAGTTGACGATGCGTCAGATAAGCTGGGCCGGACGGGTCCGACCTCAGTCCGACAGCTGGAGCCCGGCCTGCACTCCGGCGATGACCACCTCGCGGACCTGCTCGGACACCGCCGATCGGATCTCCACCGGCAGGCCCACATCGGTGACCAGGGTGTCCACCTCGTTCAGTGAGGCGAACGTCGACAGGCCGACGGTGCCCCACTTGGTGTGGTCCGCGACCGCGACCACCCGCCGTGCCGAGGCGACGAAGCTGCGGTTGGTCTCCGCCTCCGCCAGGTTCGGCGTCGACAGCCCGGCCTCCAGCGAGATGCCGTGGCAGCCGAGGAACAGCAGGTCGAAGTGCAGCGAGCGGATCGCCCGGTCCGCGATCGGACCCACCAGCGAGTCGGACGGCGTCCGCACCCCGCCCGTGAGTACCACCGTGGCCGGCGGGGTGGCCGCCGCGCCGTGCCGCAGCGCGTGCTCGAAGACGTCCGCGACCCGCACGGAGTTGGTCACCACGGTCAGACCCTCGACCTGCACCAGGTGGTGCGCCAGCGCGTACGTCGTCGTGCCGCCCGACAGGGCGACCGCGCTGCCCGGCGAGACCAGTCGCGCCGCCTCCCTGGCGATGTCCTCCTTGGCGGTCAGCTCCAGCGCCGACTTGGCCTCGAAGCCCGGCTCGTGGGTGCTGGCCTCCAGCACCGGCACCGCCCCGCCGTGGACCTTCTCCACCATGCCCTGCCGGGCGAGCGCGTCCAGGTCCCGACGGACCGTCATGTCGGACACGTTCAGACGCCGGGTCAGCTCGTTGACCCGCACGCCGCCGCGTCGCCGCACCTCGTCCAGGATCAGGGCACGCCGCTGCTCCGCCAGGAGATTGCTGTTCTCGGCCACCCTCGCACTGCCCTCCGTACTCCGCTGCTTCGGGCCATCCTCGCACGCCCCTCGGACACAGACCATGCGCTTCATGACCCGGAACGGTGCGGAAGGGTGCGGACCGGCCGAGAAAGCGGGATCATGCGGCTGGAACAACGGCAGCGGCACAACATCAACGACACCACGTCGAGCGCGGGGGCGGCCATGGCGAATCAGGCGGACGGCACGACGAAGCAGCCGGGACTGGCACTGGAACTCCTGGTCCACGGAGTCGGCGGAACCACACCCCAGGCCATGCTCGCCGACCCTCACCTGATCCAGCTCACCGGCGACACCGTGGCCGGAACCTACCGTCGCTGGCACGACCGGGACGCCGAGGAGAACCCCGAGCGCTACCGCGGCGACGCCGTCGAGGAGGCGTACTCCTGGGCGGGGCTCACCTCCGGAGCGTCCGGCCGCGCCCTGTGGCTGCTGCTGCTCCCCTTCATGTTCGCCAACCTCGCCCACTGGACCCGGCCCGCCGCGCCCCGCACCGCCCGCGCGCAGGGGCTGTACGACATCGTCGTGCGGGTGATCGCCGCCAGCCTCACCGCGCTGCTGACCGCCGCCGCCTGCGAGGCCGCCCTCGACCTGACGGCTTGGCAGTGCGCCGGGACGGCGACCTGCGCTGCCCACCACTCCTGGCTCGGCTTCCTCTCCGCCGCGCACGGCGGCTGGTGGAGCCAGCCGGGTCGCCGACTCGCCCTCGCCGCCCTGGTCCCGCTCGGCCTGGTCGGCCTGCTCTGGTGGCTCTCCCACCTCACCTGGACCAGCTACGAGGCCCAGCGCCCCGCGCCCGACGGCAACGGGCCGGACGCCCCACCGATGGAGATGCCCGGCTTCTGGTACGGGATGCGGATGGTCCGGCGGCTGCGCATGATCCACGTCGCCGTCGGCCTGCTCATCGTCTCGCTCGCGGTGCTGCTCCCTGCCCTGTGCTACGACCGCTCCACCGCAGGTCCGCTGGCAGCCCTCGGCTGGACCCTGCTCGGTCTGCTCGCCGTCCTCACCGCGGGCATGCTCATCGCGCTCGCGCGCAGTAGGCGCCGCGAGAGCGAGCAGGACGACAGGCCCGACCCCTTCGCGCTGCGCCACCTGCACTGGGCCGCCCTGGCGCTGCTGGTCCTGGTCGCCGGGTACGCGGCCTGGGCCCGCGACGGCTGGCGGTCCGGCGGCAGGCTCCCCGGCGCGGGCGGCACCTTCGCAGTCCTCTGCCTGCTGCAGCTCGCCCTGGTCCTGCTGCTCGCCGCCGCCGCAGTGCTGCTGCTCCGCTCCGGCCCCGGCCGGCCCGCCCCTGCGCATCGGGATCCGATCACCGTCCCCGGCCCCGACCGCCCTGCGCCGGACGGCGACGTGAGCTTCGGCGGCCCCGACGGACCGGCACTGCGCGGCCTCGCCGGACCGGCCACCGCCATGCTCGGCATCGGCCTCGGGAACCTGTTCACTGCGGGCGCCACCGTCTGGGCCGCCCAGTGGCTGATGGGCCGGGGCACCCTGGGCGTCACCCTCCCGGGGCCGCCGTTGCTGCTCACCTGGCACAGCAGCGGGGTGCCCGTCCTGGCCGTCCTGCTCGCGCTGCTCCTGATCGGGCTCCTGATCCGGATGGCTCGTCAGAAGCGCGACCTGGAACCCGAGGTGAACGCCGCGTACGAGACCGGGACCCAGGTCAGTGCCACCCGCACCGCCCAGATCGCCGGGGTGCTCGCCCGGGCGCGCCTGACCGACGCGGGGCCCGTACTCATCGGCGCCGTCGCCTTCCTCGCCTTCCTGCTCGCGGGCGGTTCCCTCGCGGGCGCGCTGCTCAGCGACCGGACCCCCTCGCTCGCCGCCCACGCGGAGCCCACGATCATCTCCTATGCCGCCACGACCCTGCAGTCCCTCGGCGGCTGGCTGGTCGGCGCGTTCGCGGTCGCTCTGGTCGGCCTCGGCCGCACCGCCTACAAGCAGGTGGCCACCCGGCGCACCGTCGGCGTGTTCTGGGACATCGGCACCTTCTGGCCGCGCGCGGCGCACCCCTTCGCGCCGCCCTGCTACGCCGAGCGTGCCGTCCCCGACCTCGACTGGCGCATCCGCACCTGGCTCGCCGCCGATCCGGAGCGACGCCTCGTGCTCTCCGGGCACTCCCAGGGCACCGTGCTCGCCGCCGCCGCCGTCTGGCAGCTCGACCCGCAGACCCGCGCCCGGGTCGCCCTGCTCACCTACGGCTGCCCGCTGCAGCGCCTCTACGGCCGGTTCTTTCCCGCCTTCATGGGACAGGACGATCTCGCCCGGCTGCACCGTGATGCACCCTACTGGCGCAACCTGTTCCGGGTGACCGACCCCATCGGCGGCCCGGTGCGGGTCCCGGTGCCACCAGGTGCCCAGGCGGTGGACGCGCCCCCGTTCGTCGACCCGCTGGTCTACGACCGGGACTCGGAGCACCCGCTGCCGGTCCCGATCAACGCGCACTCCGACTACCGCGCCGACCCCGGCTTCACCCGGGAACGCGACGTGCTGCTGCGTCAGTTGTGACCGCCGGTTGCCCCTGGGCCAGCGGCAGGTCCTCGGGCAGCAGCAGTTGCAGTTGCTCCGTGGTCAGTTCCGCGACCTGCGCGAGCCGCACCGCGTGCCGCTCGACCATGGTCTCGAAGACCTGCCGCGCGGTGCGCCCGTTGCCGAACGAGGGGCCCTTGGGAATCACGGCGTAGTGTTCGAGCAGTGCTTCGGCCGTGTCGTCCGCCAACGCGTACTCGTGCTCCGAGGCCTGACGCCGGGTGATCTCCAGCAGCTCCGACGCCGAGTAGTCGGAGAAGGTGACGGTCCGCGAGAACCTGGACGCCACCCCCGGGTTGGATGCGAGGAAGCGCTCCATCTCCACCGTGTATCCGGCCACGATCACCACCACCTCGTCCCGGTGGTCCTCCATCAGCTTCACCAGGGTGTCGATCGCCTCCCGGCCGAAGTCCCGGCCGCCGTCCTCGGGGGCCAGCGCGTAGGCCTCGTCGATGAACAGCACCCCGCCCAGCGACCGCTGGAACACCTCCGCGGTCCGTTGGGCGGTCGAGCCGACGTGCTCGCCGACCAGGTCGAGCCGGGCGACCTCGACCAGGTGGCCCCGCTGCAGCACACCCAGCGACGCCAGGATCTCCCCGTAGAGGCGGGCGACCGTGGTCTTGCCGGTGCCGGGGGAGCCGGTGAAGACCAGGTGCCGCCGCAGCGAGGGCGCCTTCAACCCGGCCTGCTGCCTCCGGCGCCCGACCGAGATCAGGTCGATCAGGGTCCGGACCTCCTGCTTGACCGTGTCCAAGCCGATCAGCGAGTCCAGCTCGGCGAGCGCCTCCTCGGCCGGGCGGCAGTCGGGCAGCGGCGCGATCTGCGGGGCGGCGTCCACCAGCGCCTCCCTGCGCGCCACCGGCACCGCGGGCGCGGCGTCCCGCCAGGCCGAGGCGGTCGAGGTGGTGGCCCGCACCGGCTCGGCGGGCCGCTCCGGGGCCCTGGCGTCGTCGGAGACGCAGCCGTCCACGACCGGACCCGGCTCGGAGAACTCGAAGCCGCCGCGCGCGTTCTGCTCCGCCCTGCAGCGGGTGAGCACGGTCCGGCAGCCGTCGATCACATGGAAGCCGAAGCCCTTCCCCTGCGTGGCCACGCACTCCTCGAAGGTGCCCCGGCCGCTCGCCGACACGTACACCGCGGCCTCGCTGCTGCCCCGGACCGTGCAGCGGCGCAGCACCGGGTCGGCGCCCTTGGTCGCGATCACGCCCGTGGCCACGTCCGCGACCTCGCACCCGGTCAGCAGCCCGCCGCTGCCGTGGTCGCGAAACCACAGGCCGGTGTTGGCGTCCTGGACCCGGACCTGGTCGAGCCGCACGGTCGCGCCGTCGCTCACCGACACGGCCGTGTTCCGCACCTGGGTGAACGAGCAGTCGACGGCCTCGGCGGTGGATCCCCGGTCCAGGACGAACAGGGCGTCGGGAACGTCGTGCACCCTGCAGTCGGTCAGCTTCACCCGAGCGCCGTCGCTCACCCAGACCGCCGGATAGTCCCCGGTGCTGTCCCGGATCTCGCAGCCGACCGCCTCCACCGCCGTGCCCGCGTCCCACACCGAGAGGCCGTTCCGGCCGAACGACCTCAACGTGGTGCGCTCCAGCGTCAGCATCGAACGGCCGCGCAGGTCGGCCCCGTTCTCCGGCACCTCGTGGATGCGGCTGTCGGTCAGGGTCAGCTCAGCCTCGGTGTCCAGCATCAGCGCGTTGTCGGTGACCCGGTGGACGGCGCAGTCGGCGAGCCGCCCCACCGCCCGGTCCTCGGCCTGCACGCCGTTCCCGTTGATCTCGTAGAACTCGCAGCCCACCGCGTCGACGGTGCTGCCCTCTCCGGTCAGCACCAGACCGGCCCCGCTCGTGTGGTGCACCCGGCAGCGCTCGAGACGCGCCGTGGCGCCCGCTCGGACGACCACCCCGGCCTGGCCTGCGGCGAGGACCTCGCACTCCTCGAACACGGCGGCGGCGGCCTCGGCGACCCTGATGCCGAGGCCACCCGAGTTGTCGACCGTGCAGCGCCGCACCGAGGGGTGCGCGTCGCCCCGTACCTCGATGCCCACCGAGGACCGGGTGACCACCCGGCAGTCCGCCAACTCGCCCTCGCCCGAGGCGATCAGCACCGCCGGGGCGGAACCGTCCTGTCCCTCCAGCACCAGACCGTGCACCGATGCGGAGGCCAGCAGCGTCAGCGCGGTGCCCGCGGCCGGTTCGATCCGCACCGACCCGGGGCCCCCGGCCGCACGGATCGTCAGCGGCTTGTCGACCACGACGTTCTCGCGGAACACCCCGGCCCCTATGGTCACCGTGTCCCCAGGCTCGGCTGCTGTCAGCGCCTCCGCCATCGTCGGGTACTCGCCGGAGCGTCGTCGCCACCGGGAGGCTCCGTCAAGCGTCACACGTACCACGCCTGCTCCCATGGTGATCCGCTGCCCCCAGCTCCCTCGTGGTGCCCACGGTACTGCCTCCGGCACCCGCCCGCGCCCCTCTCCCCACTCAACGAGCCAGACGGCGATCGGTCGCCCTCCCGCTCCGACTCCCTGCTGACTCCCACTCAACCTCCGTGGGCGAACCGTCATTCCGGCGTGGGGAGCGGCCCCTCCTCGAGCACCGTGACCCGGTCGCCGAGCCGCAGCGTGCCGAGGCGGCCCGCCGGTGCCAGATGCATGCCGAACGCGAGGGTCTTCGCGAACTTCCGGTGCCGCCCCAGCGCCCGCAGCGGCTCAGGGCCGCGGCGCGCGCCGGTCTCCTGGTCCAGTGTGGTCATCACACAGCGCCCGCACTGCTGCACCACCCGGAACTCGACCTCGCCGATCCGCACCCGGCGCCAACCGGTCTCGGCCCAGGCGTCCGCCCCGTCCACCACCACGTTCGGACGGAACCGGTTCATCGGCACGGCGGCGCCCTTCACCGGGTCGTCCGGGTGGTCGGCGGCGATCAGCTCGTTGAGGGCGGCGAGGGAGGCGGGAGTGGTGAGCAGCAGCGGATATGCGTCGGCGAGGCTGGTGGGGGTCTCGGTGGGCCGCCGGGCTGCCTCGTCCAGGTAGACCAGCCGCAAGGTCCCGCCCAGGAGTTCACTGAACCAGCGGGCGGCCTCGTCGCCGGCGTCGACCGCCTCGAAAGCCTGGTCGAACAGCTTCACCCGCAGCAGCGGCCCGTCCGGCGTGCCGACCTTGAGGGTGTCGTCGCCCGAGCTGACGACCAGCGTGTCCGGGTCCGCAAGGGTGGCGGCCAGCCGGGCCAGCCTCGGGTCCTCGCGCTGCGACACCATCGTCCCCGCGCCGTCCACCAGCATCCAGCGGCGGTCCCCGGCCAGTCCCCAGGGCTCGACCTCCGCCTGCTCCACAGGCACGGCGGCAAAGGACTTCACGGGGTGGATCCGAAGATCGGTGAGCTGCGGCATGTGCCAATGGTGCCAGTCGTGCGACCCCTATCGCGCGACAGATGTGCAGGGGCCGACCAGCACATGGCTGATCGGCCCCTATGACCTGGTCCCCCCGGACGGTCAGTACCCCTGGTACCCGCCTCGCTGTTGCGGCGGGTACTGCTCCTGGTACTGCACCGGACGCAGCGGCGCCACGGGCGCGACCGGCCGCTGGTACATGGGGTTGGGCTGCGGCGGCGTCCCGTACTGCTCCGGGTAGCGCTGGCCCGGGCCGGCCTGCTGCGGGATGTACGGCGGAGGCGCGTACTGGGGCTGGCTCGGCATCCCGTAGCCCGGGCTGCTCGGCCCCGGGCCCAGGGCCAGCCGCTGCACCGGAAGCGCGGGCGCGCCGCTGCCGTAAGCGCTGCCGTAGCCGTATCCGCCACCACCGTCGTAGCGGAAGTTCGAGTCGTAGGCGGGCGGCAGGGCCGCCGGCACGTTGATCGGAGCGATCTGGGGGACTCCCCGCTCAGCCACCAGGCTGTCGTAGATCGGGGTGTCCGAGGCGAAGGACGGGGCGTAGTAGCCAACTCCGTCGTAGGCACGAGGGGAGGTCATGACGCATACGGTAAGCCCACAATGTGCCTGCTGAGGAGAGTGGAAAGGTAGGGAGTTCGAGTGTTCTCAGTGGCCGGAGATCGCCTAAGAGGTCGAAAGTATGAAAAAAGGTCAGATCCCGGCATCGCCGCCACTGCCGCCTGCCCGCCATCTTCACGGATTGTTAACCGAACCACCGTTCGTTCCGGTAGCGGCCTGGGCTGACCGGCGTCCGCCGATCAGCCCGTCCGTTCACCCGGTCCGGTAGGCGCGGGCACCCGGCCGCGCCTACCGGACCGGAAGCGATCACTCCCCGGAATCGCCCTCACTGGCCTTGCCGGGACCTGCCTCGTGCCGCGGCGGCTGGTTGTTGCGGCGCTTCAGATAGCGCTCGAACTCCCGGGCGATGGCCTCGCCCGAGGCCTCCGGCAGCTCCGCGGTGTCCTTGGCCTCTTCCAACTGCTGCACGTACTCCGCGACTTCGCTGTCCTCAGCGGCGAGCTGGTCCACCCCGAGCTGCCAGGCCCGCGCGTCGTCCGGCAGCTCGCCCAGCGGGATGCGTACGTCCAGCAGGTCCTCGACCTTGTTCAGCAGGGCCAGCGTCGCCTTGGGGTTCGGCGGCTGCGCGACATAGTGGGGCACCGCCGCCCAGAACGTCACCGCAGGGATGCCCGCGTGCGCGCACGCCTCCTGCAGCACCCCGACGATCCCGGTGGGCCCTTCGTAGCGGCTCTCCTCCAGGTCCAGGGTCTGCGCCAGATCCGCGTCCGAGGTGACCCCGCTGACCGGCACCGGCCTGGTGTGCGGGGTGTCCCCGAGCAGCGCGCCCAGGATCACCACCATCTCCACGCCGAGCTCATGCGCGAAGCCCAGGAGCTCCTGGCAGAACGAGCGCCAGCGCATGCTCGGCTCGATGCCGCGGATCAGCACCACGTCCCTGGTCTTCGGCTCGGTCACCCGCACCACCGACAGCCTGGTCGTGGGCCAGGTGATCCGCCGCACGCCCTCGTCCATCCACACCGTCGGCCGGTTCACCTGGAAGTCGTAGTAGTCCTCGGCGTCCAGGGCGGCGAAGACCTTGCCCTCCCAGATCTCGTCCAGATGCGCCACCGCGGACGACGCGGCGTCGCCTGCGTCGTTCCAGCCCTCGAACGCGGCCACCATGACCGGGTCGATGAGCTCGGGCATGTCCTCGAGCTCGATCACCAAGGGCCTCCCTCCTCGTGCCGTGGAACAGCGCGTTCCACGGACTGTAAGTGCCCAAGCCTACGGCGAAGCATGCCCGCACCCCGGCCGGACGCCGCACTTACGGCCGGGCGAGCGACAGGGCTCGGGCGGAGCAGGTTCACGCTGAGTGTCCACAGTGCGGCGTGGAAGGACCACGGTCAGGCGAAACGCTTAAGCTGGGCGCGCGCGTCACCGCGCGAGTCGACAGCCGTCGCACCCAGGGAGCAGCTCCATGACGACCATCCCCCAGCAGACCTCGGCCCAGCAGCGGGCCACCGCCCTGCGCGAGGCGCTCACCACGCGCGTGGTGGTGGCAGACGGTGCGATGGGCACCATGCTGCAGGCCCAGGACCCGTCGATGGAGGACTTCCAGGGCCTGGAGGGCTGCAACGAGGTCCTGAACGTGACCCGGCCCGACATCGTCCGGGGCGTGCACGAGGCGTACTTCGCCGTCGGCGTGGACTGCGTGGAGACCAACACCTTCGGGGCGAACCTGTCCGCGCTGAGCGAGTACGACATTCCCGAGCGGATCTTCGAGCTGTCCGAGTCCGGCGCGCGGGTGGCCCGCGAGGTCGCGGACGCGTTCACCGCGGGCGACGGGCGCCAGCGCTGGGTGCTGGGCTCGATGGGTCCCGGCACGAAGCTGCCGACGCTGGGGCACATGCCGTACGCGGACCTCAAGGAAGGCTTCCGGCTGAACGCGGCCGGTCTGATCGCGGGTGGCGCGGACGCGCTCCTGGTGGAGACCAGCCAGGACCTGCTGCAGACCAAGGCGGCGACGCTGGGCGCCAAGGAGGCGCTGCGGGAGGCGGGACTCGACCTGCCGGTGATCGTGCAGGTGACCGTGGAGACCACCGGCACCATGCTGCTGGGCTCGGAGATCGGCGCGGCGCTGACCGCGCTGGAGCCGCTGGGGATCGATCTGGTCGGGCTGAACTGCGCGACCGGCCCCGCGGAGATGAGCGAGCACCTGCGCTACCTGGCCAAGAACGCCCGGGTAGGGCTCTCCTGCATGCCCAACGCGGGCCTGCCGGTGCTGGGCAAGGACGGCGCGCACTACCCGCTGACGCCGGGCGAGCTCGCGGACGCGCACGAGGTGTTCACCCGCGAGTACGGCCTCGGCCTGGTCGGCGGCTGTTGCGGCACCACCCCGGAGCACCTGCGTGCTGTCGTGGAGCGGGTGCAGGGGCGTCCGGTCGTCGCCCGCGAGCCCAGGCCGGAGGCGGCGGCGTCCTCGCTGTACCAGTCGGTGCCGTTCCGGCAGGACACCTCCTACCTGGCGATCGGCGAGCGGACCAACTCCAACGGCTCCAAGAAGTTCCGCGAGGCGATGCTCGCCGCGGACTGGCAGGCGTGCGTGGAGATCGCCCGGGAGCAGATCCGCGAGGGCGCCCACCTGCTCGACCTCTGCGTCGACTACGTCGGCCGCGACGGCGTCCAGGACATGAAGAAGCTGGCGGGGCTGCTGGCGACGGCCTCCACGCTGCCGATCGTGCTCGACTCCACGGAGCCGCCGGTGCTGGAGGCGGGCCTGCAGATGCTCGGCGGGCGCGCGGTGCTGAACTCGGTGAACTTCGAGGACGGCGACGGCGAGGAGTCCCGCTACGGGCGCATCGCGGCCCTGGCCCAGGAGTACGGAGCGGCGGTGATCGCGCTGACCATCGACGAGGACGGCCAGGCCCGTACCGCCGCGACCAAGGTCGCCATCGCCGAGCGGCTGATCGCGGACCTGGGGGAGCGGTTCGGCATCGACGAGTCCTCGATCATCGTGGACTGCCTGGCGTTCACGCTGGGAACCGGCCAGGAGGAGTCCCGCAAGGACGGCCTGGAGACGATCGAGGCGATCCGCGAGCTGAAGCGGTTGCACCCCGACGTGCAGACCACGCTGGGCCTGTCGAACATCTCCTTCGGGCTGAACCCCGCAGCGCGGATGGTGCTCAACTCGGTGTTCCTGAACGAGTGCGTCGAGGCCGGGCTGGACTCGGCGATCGTGCACGCGGCGAAGATCCTGCCGATGGCGCGGATCCCCGAGGAGCAGCGCACGGTCGCCCTGGACCTGGTCTACGACCGGCGCGCCGAGGGCTACGACCCGCTGCAGCGCTTCCTGGAGCTCTTCGAGGGCGTCAGCGCGGCGTCGGTGCGTGCGGGCAAGGCCGAGGAGCTGGCCGCCCTGCCACTGGACGAGCGGCTGCAACGCCGGATCGTGGACGGCGAGCGCAAGGGCCTGGAGGCGGACCTGGACGAGGCGCTCGCCGGGATGCCCGCGCTGGACATCGTGAACACGGTGCTGCTCGAGGGCATGAAGACGGTCGGCGAGCTGTTCGGCTCCGGCCAGATGCAGCTGCCGTTCGTGCTGCAGTCGGCCGAGGTGATGAAGGGCGCGGTCGCCTACCTGGAGCCGCACATGGAGAAGTCGGACGCCGAGGGCAAGGGCACGATCGTGCTGGCCACGGTCAAGGGCGACGTCCACGACATCGGCAAGAACCTGGTGGACATCATCCTGTCCAACAACGGGTACTCGGTCGTCAACCTGGGGATCAAGCAGCCGGTCTCGGCGATCCTGGAGGCCGCGCAGGAGCACCGCGCGGACGTCATCGGCATGTCCGGGCTGCTGGTGAAGTCCACGGTGATCATGAAGGAGAACCTGCAGGAGCTGAACCAGCGCGGGATGGCGGCCGACTTCCCGGTGATCCTCGGCGGCGCCGCTCTGACCAGGGCGTACGTGGAGCAGGACCTGCACGAGATCTACCAGGGCGAGGTCCGCTACGCCCGCGACGCCTTCGAGGGCCTGCGGCTCATGGACGCCCTGATCGCGGTCAAGCGCGGGGTGCCCGGCGCGGTGCTGCCCGAGCTCAAGCAGCGGCGGCACGCCAAGGTCGAGGTCGAGGAGCCGGAGGAGAGCACCCGCCGCTCGGACGTCGCCCTGGACAACCCGGTGCCGTCCCCGCCGTTCTGGGGCGACCGGATCGTCAAGGGCATCGGGTTCAACGAGTACGCGTCCTGGCTGGACGAGGACGCCCTGTTCAAGGGCCAGTGGGGGCTGAAGGCCGCGCGCAGCGGCGGCCCCACGTACGAGGAGCTGGTGGAGACCGAGGGCCGCCCCCGGCTGCGGATGTGGATGGACCGGCTGCAGACCGAGGGCCTGCTGGAGGCTGCGGTCGTCTACGGCTACTACCCGGCCGTCTCCCAGGGCAACGACCTGGTGGTGCTGGGCGAGGACGGCAAGGAGCGGACCAGGTTCGGCTTCCCCCGGCAGCGGCGCGGGCGCCGGCTGTGCCTGGCGGACTTCTTCCGGCCCGAGGAGTCGGGCGAGAAGGACGTGGTGGCCTTCCAGGTCGTCACCATGGGCAGCAGGATCTCCGAGGCGGCGAACGAGCTGTTCAAGACCGACTCCTACCGCGACTACCTGGAGCTGCACGGTCTTTCGGTGCAGCTCGCGGAGGCCCTGGCGGAGTACTGGCACGCCCGGGTCCGCGCCGAGCTGGGCTTCTCCGGCGAGGACCCCGCGGAGATGAAGGAGATGTTCGCCCTGAAGTACCGGGGCGCGCGCTTCTCCCTGGGCTACGGCGCCTGCCCCGAGCTGGAGGACCGCGCGAAGATCGCCGAGCTGCTCCGCCCCGAGCGGATCGGCGTGGAGCTCTCCGAGGAGTTCCAGCTCCATCCGGAGCAGTCCACCGACGCCATCGTGATCCACCACCCGGAGGCCAAGTACTTCAACGCACGTTGACCCGGGCGCCCGCATGACGCAGGCCGACCGGCACATGGTGGCTGGCGTCGCATCCAGCCACCATTTGCCGGTCGGCCTTATCCTGGTTTGCCCTGACCAGGAAAGCAGCGTGTGCCCGTGACCACTCTTGCCACTCTCCCCGCCGTCGACCGTGAGTCGACCGGCCTGCAGGCCGTCCTGCTCGACATGGACGGGACGCTGGTCGAGACCGAGGACTTCTGGTGGGAGGCCGAGTGCGGCCTGCTCGCGGAGTTCGGCCACCGCCTCGACGACGCCGACCGGGCGGTGGTGGTCGGCGGGCCGATGAGCAGGGTGGTCGCCCACCTGCTCGCGGTGAGCGGGATTCCGTTGACGGCCGAGCAGCTCGGGACGATGATCAACGACCGTTTCGTCGAGCTGATCAGCCATGGCGTGCCGGTCCGTCCGGGGGCGCTGGAACTCCTGGCGGAGCTCGCCGCCGAGGGGGTCCCCACCGCGCTGGTGTCCGCCTCGCACCGCCGGATCATCGACCTGGTGCTGAAGACCCTCGGCGAGCATCACTTCGCCTTCTCGGTCGCCGGCGACGAGGTGGAGCGGACCAAGCCGTACCCCGACCCCTACCTCCTCGCCGCGGCCCGGCTGGGGGCCGACCCGACGCGCTGCGTCGTGGTGGAGGACGCGCCCACGGGCGTGCGCTCGGGGGAGGCGGCGGGCTGCCGGGTGGTCGCCGTGCCCTCGGTCACGCCCATCGACGAGGCCCCGGGGCGGACCGTTCTCAGGTCGCTCGAGGAGCTCGACGTTTCACTGCTGCGGCGGCTGGTCCCGTTGTCGGCGGGCCCCGTCTGATGGTGTGTCAAGGTAACTACCTGCTAACGCCAAATCGGGCATCTTATATCAAGAGATAGCAATATTTTCCTTCGTAGAGGAACCCTGGGTTAGGGGTCGCTGCGGTCCGGGGCGATCGTGTGGCACGCTACGAGCGATCGAACCGTGCGACACCCCACTCGGTGGTGTCTCGGGTGGCGCGCGGCCCCCTCACGCCTCGCTGCTGCAGCCTGCGGTCGACCCCGTTCCGGGGCGGTGGCGCGGTCGTACGACCCCTCCGGTTCCGGCGTCCACAGCGCCGGCCAGGACACGAAGGAAGTCATGTCAGCAGCGAAACGACTGGGGACGCTCGGCTGCGTCGGCCTGCTCGCAACCACGGCCGCGTGCGGCTCCACTGCTTCGACCGGGGCCAAGGCGGGGCCCAGTGCCAAGATCACGATGGGCACGGTCAGCGCGTACTCAAGCCTTGACCCGGCCGGCGCCTACGACTACGGCTCCTGGCTGTTGTTCTACAACGTGTACCAGGGGCTGATGACCTACCAGCCCGGTGCCAACGTGCCGTCGCCGGACGCCGCGCACAAGTGCGACTTCACCGACAGCAGCTACCTGACGTACCACTGCACGCTGAACCCGGGGCTGAAGTTCTCCAACGGCGACCCGCTGGACGCCGCGGCGGTGAAGTTCTCCTTCGACCGCGTGATCAAGATCGGCACGGAGAAGGGGGCTGACGGGAAGCCGGCCGACAACGGCTCGGGTGTGAGCGTCCTGCTCAACACCATGAAGTCGGTGGAGATCAGCGGAACCCAGGACATAACCTTCCACCTCAGCACCGCGGACGCGACCTTCCCGGACCGCCTGGCCTCCGGCGTCGGCCAGATCGTGGACCCCAAGACCTACTCCGGCACCCAGCTGATGAACGGCACCGACGTGGTCGGCTCCGGCATCTACAAGGTCGACTCGGTGCAGACCAAGCCGGACGCCAAGGGCAACCCGGTGCCGGTCTCGGTCAAGATGTCGCTCAACCCGAACTACCAGGGCGCCGCTTCAAAGCCGCAGAACGCCAGCATGACGCTGAACTACTACGACACCCCGGCCCAGGTGAAGACGGCCCTGGTGAACGGTGACATCGACCTCAACGCGAGCAACGACCTCGCGCCCGGCGACGTGGTGGCCATGCAGGGCACCCAGCAGCTCGGAAAGGGCCTGCAGGTCATCGAGGGCGCCGGCACCAACACCCGGATGATGGTACTGAACACCAAGGTCGCGCCGTTCAACAACATCGCGGTGCGCCAGGCCGTGGCCCGGCTGATCGACCGCAACGCCATCGCCCGCGACGCCTACAACCACACGGTCACCCCGCTCTACTCGGTGATCCCGCAGGGCATCGGCGACCAGACCACCGCCTTCTGGACCGCCTACGGCGAGGAGCCGGAGCACCCGGACGCGGTGAAGAAGACGCTGCCGGGCGTGCACCTGCCGATCAGCTTCACGATGACCTACACGGCTAACGCGTCGGCCGGTAAGGCCGAAGCCGAGCAGATCAAGAAGGCACTCGAGGTGGGCGGGATCTTCAAGGTCACCCTCGCCTCGGTGCCGACCCTGCACGAGCTCGGCCAGCTCTGGAGCGGCGGTCAGGTTCCCGCATCCACCACCGGTTGGCAGCCGGACTACCCGGACCCGGACGACTACATCTCGCCGTTCATGGGTGACCCGGGCGTCTTCGGCAGCCACTACGCCAGCCCGAAGATCATGAACCAGCTGGTTCCGCAGAGCCTCAAGGAGGTCAACCGCGCCGACCAGGCGACGGCCGACACCTACCTGGAGATCCAGAAGCAGATCGCGATCGACGCACCGTTCATCCCGCTGTGGCAGAACAAGCAGTACGTGGTGACCCAGGCGAACGTGACCGGCGTGCCGCTCACCCTGGACGCCGCCGCGATCATGCGCTTCTGGATGATCGGCAAGAGCTGACCCTGCAGCGCTCTCGGTGCCGCAGAAGGCCGAAGAACGCCGCAGAAAGGAGGGCCGGTCGGAGCGATACGCTCCGACCGGCCCTCCGCCGTTTGGACGGCGCCCGGTCTCAGCTCGCGCCGGGGCGGACCAGGCCGCTCTCGTAGGCGAACACTGCGGCCTGCACGCGGTCACGCAGGCCCAGTTTGGTGAGCACGTGCCCGACATGGGTCTTCACGGTGGTCTCGCTGACGAACAGCTCGCCGGCGACCTCCGCGTTGGACAAGCCGCGGGCGACGAGCTTCAGCACCTCGACCTCGCGATCGGTCAGCGTCGCCAGCGACGGCGGCGGGGCCTCCTCGCCCGAGGGCAGGCGGCCCGCGTACATGTCGAGCAGTCGCCGGGTGACGCTCGGCGCCAGCATCGCCGCGCCGTCCGCGACCACCCGGATGGCCTGGACCAGCTCCTCCGCGGGGACGTCCTTCAGCAGGAAGCCGCTGGCACCCGCCCGCAGCGCCTCCACCACGTACTCGTCCAGGTCGAAGGTCGTGAGCACCAGGACCTTCGCCGGGCCGTCGCGGCCGGGACCGGCGATCCGGCGGGTCGCCTCCACCCCGTCCATCCGGGGCATCCGAATGTCCATCAGCACCACGTCGGGCTGCAGCGCCCGCACCTGGTCCAGCGCCTGCTGGCCGTCACCGGCCTCGCCGACCACCGCGATGTCCGCCTCGGCCTCCAGGATCATCCGGAAACCGGTACGAAGCAGCGGCTGGTCATCGACCAGCAGCACTCGGATCGCCACAACTCGCTCCACTCATAGGTCCCCCGGGTCGGGGGCGGTTGTCACAGGCAAAGGGTACGGGGGTGGGGTGCCGCCGAAGGCGGGGCACAGCGCCTGGAACGAACACCAGTCACACAGCCGGTTGCGACTCGCCGGCCACTCACCCGTCGCCAGCGCCCGCTGGATCGCCTCCCACAGCGCCAGCAGCTTGCGTTCCACCGCCTGCAGGTCCGCCAGATCCGGATCGTAGGTCACCACCGTGCCACCGCCGCCCAGGTACACCAGCTGCAGCCGGCGCGGCACCACGCCGCGCAGCCGCCACAGCACCAGGGCGTAGAACTTCATCTGGAACATGGCCTTGCCCTCGAAGTCCCGCGAGGGCGCGCGCCCGGTCTTGTAGTCCACCACCCGGATCTCGCCGGTCGGCGCCACATCGACCCGGTCGACGTAGCCGCGCAGGCGCAGCCCGGACTCGAGCTCGGTCTCGACGTACAACTCCCGCTCGGCCGGTTCGAGGCGGTTCGGATCCTCGAGCCGGAAGTAGCCGTCGAGCAGCTTCTCCGCATCGGCCAGCCAGGCGGCGAGCTCGGCGCCTTCCGAGCGGGCGCCGCCGGAGTCGGGGCCGGAGTCGGCGTCCGCCGCCTCGGGGAACAGCTCCGCCAGTTCGGGCCGCTTCGCGAGCAGCCGCTGCCACTCGGGCCGCAGCAGCGCCCGCGCCGCCTCCGGCGTCCGCTGCCCGGCCGGGACGTCGAACAGGCGCTCCAGCACGGAGTGCACCACCGTGCCCCGGGTCGCGGCGGGACTGGGCGGCTCCGGGATCTTGTCGATCACGCGCAGCCGGTAGAGCAGCGGGCAGGTCATGAAGTCGCCCGCGCGCGAGGGCGAGAGCGCCACCGGCACCCCTGTGGGGCGTTCGGCGGTGGTGACGGCGGCAGTAGTGAGGGCCGGCTCGGACGGGTGCATGGCCCGACCCTATGGCCAGCCACCGACAGCGTGCAGGTAACCACCCCTTCCCGGGGGTAGTAGTCCCATGGGTGCGCAAGCCGCGCGCACCCCTGTCGGCACGACCGCGTAGCGTGGCCCACGCCCCCCACAGGGCTCGTCGACGCGCACGCGTGTTCACGGCACAGCAGAAGCGTTCGCCAGGAGGGTGCCGCAGTGAGTGACAGCAAGGGGGACCGCCCGACGGGCGCCCTGCTGATGGGGCGGCCGTTCGGCGTGCCGGTCTACGTGACACCCACCTGGTTCCTCATCGCCGCGCTGATCACCTGGCTCTTCGGCGGCCAGATCGACGTCCTGCTGCCGGGCCTGGGCAAGACCCGCTACCTGGTGGCGCTGTTCTTCGCACTGGCCTTCTACGGGTCCGTGCTGGTGCACGAACTCGCGCACACCCTGGTCGCGCTGCGGCTGAGCCTGCCGGTGCGTCGGATCCAGCTGCAGTTCTTCGGCGGTGTGTCCGAGATCGAGAAGGAGGCGGAGACCGCGGGCCGCGAGTTCTGGCTCGCCTTCGCCGGGCCGCTGCTGTCGCTGCTGCTCGGCGGGGTGTTCCTGCTGGGCCTGTCCCTGGTGCGGCCCGCCACCGTGCCGGGCGTGCTGCTGGCCGCCCTGATGCTGAGCAACTTCGTGGTGGCCGCCTTCAACCTGCTGCCAGGACTGCCGCTGGACGGCGGCCGGATCCTGCGGGCGGTCGTCTGGAGGGTTACCGGAAACGCCATGACCGGCACCCTCGCCGCCGCCTGGGCGGGCCGGTTGCTGGCCCTGGCGGTGCTGATCGGGATGCCTGCCTGGACCGCCTACCAGGGCGTCGACCAGAGCGTGGCGACCACGTTGATCGATGCCGCCCTGGGCGCGGTACTCGCCGCGATCATCTGGAACGGGGCGGGCGGCAGCCTGCGGATCGCCCGGCTCCGCGAGCACCTGCCCGAACTCAGGGCCCGCAGTCTGACCAGGCCCGCCGTCGGTGTCGAAGCCGATACGCCCCTCGCCGAGGCCCTGCGCCGGGTGGAGGCCGCCGGCGCACGCGGCCTGGTGATCCTGGACGGCGGCGGCGAGCCCGCGGCCCTGGTCAGGGAACACGCGGTCCGGGCGATCCCGGAGCACCGCCGCCCCTGGACGGCGGCCGGGGCCGTCGCCAGGGAGCTCGAACCCGGCTTGCGGATCCCGGCCGACCTGGCCGGCGAGGAGCTGCTGGACACCCTCCGGGCCACGCCGGCGGCCGAGTACCTGGTCGTGGAGGCGGACGGCACGATGCTCGGCGTGCTGGCCGCGGTGGACGTGGAACAGGCGTTCGCCCTGGCGATGGCCGGTCACTCGCCCGTCCCCGCAGCCTCGAACGCCTGAACGGCCGTGGTCGGCGGCCCCCGCAGCCTCCTCTAGACTGTTCCGCATGTCAGAACCGACCGGCGCCGCCCGCCGCCGCGGGCCCTTCCAGGTCGGGGACCAGGTCCAGCTCACCGACCCCAAGGGACGCCACCACACCATCACGCTCCAGCCCGGCAAGGCGTTCCACACCCACAAGGGCGCCTTCCCGCACGACGAGCTGATCGGAGCCCCCGAGGGCTCCGTGGTACGCACCACAGGGAACACCCCGTACCTCGCGCTGCGCCCCCTGCTCTCCGACTACGTCCTCTCCATGCCGCGCGGCGCCGCGGTGGTCTACCCCAAGGACGCGGGGCAGATCGTCACCATGGCGGACATCTTCCCGGGCGCCCGCGTCGTCGAGGCCGGCGTCGGCTCCGGAGCGCTCAGCTGCTCCCTGCTCCGCGCCGTCGGCGACAGCGGCTCGCTGTCCTCCTACGAGCGCCGCGAGGACTTCGCCGAGATCGCCCGGGGCAACGTCGAGCGCTACTTCGGCGGCCCGCACCCGGCGTGGAAGCTCACTCTCGGAGACCTCCAGGACAACCTGGTGGAGACCGAGGTCGACCGGATGGTCCTGGACATGCTCGCCCCCTGGGAGTGCCTGGACGTGGCCGCCAAGGCCCTGGTCCCGGGCGGCGTCATCTGCTGCTACGTGGCCACCACCACCCAGCTGTCGCGTACCGTCGAGGCCCTTCGCGAGCACGGCTGCTTCACCGAGCCGCAGGCCTGGGAGTCGATGGTCCGCAACTGGCACGTCGAGGGCCTGGCCGTCCGCCCCGACCACCGCATGATCGGGCACACCGGCTTCCTGCTGACCTCCCGCAGGCTGGCCGACGGCGTCGAGCCGCCGCTGCGCCGCCGCCGCCCGGCCAAGGGCGCCTACGGTGAGGTCGAGGCCCCGGTGGCCCCGCAGCCCGGGCGCTTCCTGAAGATGGCCGAGGAGTCCGCCGCGGACCTGGACGTCGATCAGGACTGATCCGCCGGTACCTCCCGCAGCCCCGCCCGCCCCCCGGCGCGGGGCTGCGGCGTTCCCAGGCTCCGGCGGAGGCCCCGCGGCACAGGCCGAGGCTCCGCCCCGGTGCCGACCGCGGATCGGGACTGTGCGACGATGCTGCCCTCCGGGCCGCAGGACAGGGCCCGTGTCGTCCCGTCGCGGAATGGAGAGTGCGCACGTGGCGCAGCTGGCGGCCAGGCCCGACGAGAGCCCGGACGGACCGGTACCGGCCCTCCCGGCGCACACTCGCACCCGCCCGTACCACTGGATCGGCACCGCCGCCGTCCTGGCCGCGGTCGTCGGTACCGTCCTGGCCGTCACCCCCGCCGGGGCCACCGTGACCACCGCCAACGGGCCGCACGCGGTCCCTGCCGCGGCCGCGCCCGACCCTGCGCTGGCGCACCTGCCGCTGGACTGCGCCGGGCTTCCGGTCAAGATCTCCCAGAGCTTCAGCGCCGACCTCACCGGCAACGGCACCGTCGCCACCATCGCCGCCGCGCACTGCGATTCGCCGAACGGGACCCCGCCTGACGGACTGTTCGTCATCGAGAAGGGCCAGGACGGCCGCCCGCGCGTCGCCCTCGTCCTGATCAGGGACGCCGAGGCGCTGACCGTGCGCAGCGTCGCCGTCCGCTCGGACGGTTCCATCAGCGCCCGTGTGGACGGCTACTCCTCGCCCGACGTGCCCCGTTGCTGCGCCGACCTGCACGAGACCTACACCTGGACGCCCCACGGCAGCGGCTACGTCCGCACGATCTCGGTGCCGCTCTCGCAGGCGTGATCTCGGATGTGATCTTACTCACATGATCGTCACTCGGCGTCAGGTCCGTAGACCTCGACCAGGTCCCTGGTGCGGCGGACGTGGATGCAGTCGCCCGGGCACTCCCTGGCCGAATCCACCACGTCCTGAAAGACCGTCAAAGGAACGGGCACGGAGGCGCCCGGCTCCGCCCGCAGCTCCTGGTCCTCGCCCTTGACGTAGGCGAGACCGTCGATGTCGAGCTCGAAGACCTCAGGCGCGTACTGCACGCAGATCCCGTCGCCGGTGCACAGATCCTGGTCGATCCACACCTCAAGAGGCTCGTCCTGCGTGGCCATTCCGCCCGCCGTTCCTGGTCGCCGGGCCGCCGCTCGGGCAGCCCGTTATTCCCGCCATCGGTACAGGGATCGAACCCCGCCCGGCCAACACGATCGCTATTGACTCGATCGACTGTACAACTGGTCGCTTCCCGGAGTCTTCGAGTGGGTATCCCAGTGACAAGGGGACGTGCGCAAGGGTGAAGATCGGACACACCCCTTTCGACTTTCTGATCTAGGGGTTTCAACACTCCCGGGCCCAGGTAGGGTCTGGAAGCGTTCAGCTCCCCCGGAGGAGGTGAGGACCGTGGCAGCCCACGACGATGACTACACCCGCGGCGGCAGGCCCGCACGGGGTTCTGAGGAAGCCCTCAGTCAGGTTTCCTTTCTTGAGCAGGAGATCGCTGTCCTGCGCCGCAAGATCGCAGACTCGCCGCGCCACACGAGGATCCTCGAAGAGCGCGTCGTCGAACTGCAGACCAACCTGGCCGGAGTCACCGCTCAGAACGAGCGGCTCGCCTCCACCCTGAGGGAGGCCCGCGACCAGATCGTGGCCCTCAAGGAGGAGGTGGACCGGCTCGCACAGCCGCCGGCCGGCTTCGGCACCTTCCTCGCCGCCAACGAGGACGGCACCGCCGACATCTTCACCGGCGGCCGCAAGCTGCGGGTGAACGTCAGCCCCAGCCTGCCCCTGGACGAGCTCACGCGCGGCCAGGAAGTCATGCTCAACGAGGCGCTCAACATCGTCGACGCGATGGAGTTCGAGAGCATCGGCGACATCGTCACCCTCAAGGAAGTCCTCGAGGACGGCGAGCGTGCCCTGGTCACCGGGCACACCGACGAGGAGCGGGTGGTCCGGCTCGCCGAACCGCTGCGCGACGTCATGCTGCGCTCCGGCGACGCCCTGCTGCTGGAACCGCGCTCCGGCTACGTCTACGAGGTCGTGCCCAAGAGCGAGGTCGAGGAGCTGGTCCTCGAAGAGGTCCCGGACATCGACTACGACCGGATCGGCGGCCTCGGCACTCAGATCGAGATGATCCGGGACGCAGTCGAGCTGCCCTACCTGCACGCCGAGCTCTTCAAGGAGTACGAGCTGCGCCCGCCCAAGGGCGTCCTGCTCTACGGCCCGCCCGGCTGCGGCAAGACGCTGATCGCCAAGGCGGTGGCCAACTCCCTGGCCAAGAAGGTGGCCGAGGTCACCGGACAGCCCCAGGGGAAGAGCTACTTCCTCAACATCAAGGGCCCCGAGCTGCTCAACAAGTACGTCGGCGAGACCGAGCGGCAGATCCGCCTGGTCTTCCAGCGGGCTCGTGAGAAGGCCAGCGAGGGCACCCCGGTCATCGTCTTCTTCGACGAGATGGAGTCGCTGTTCCGGACCCGTGGGTCGGGCGTCAGCTCGGACGTGGAGAACACCATCGTCCCGCAGCTGCTCGCCGAGATCGACGGGGTGGAGGGCCTGGAGAACGTCATCGTCATCGGGGCGTCCAACCGCGAGGACATGATCGACCCGGCGATCCTGCGGCCGGGGCGACTGGACGTGAAGATCAAGATCGAGCGTCCGGACGCCGAGGCGGCCAAGGACATCTTCTCGAAGTACCTGAAGAACTCGCTGCCGCTGCACCCCGACGACGTCAAGGAGCACGGATCCTCGGTGGACGCCACCGTCGAGGCCATGATCCAGGCCGTGGTGGAGCGGATGTACACCGAGACCGAGGAGAACCGCTTCCTGGAGGTCACCTACGCCAACGGTGACAAGGAGGTCCTGTACTTCAAGGACTTCAACTCCGGCGCGATGATCCAGAACATCGTGGACCGGTCCAAGAAGATGGCGATCAAGGACTTCCTCGACCACGGCCAGCGCGGTCTGCGCGTCTCCCACCTGCTCGCCGCGTGCGTGGACGAGTTCAAGGAGAACGAGGACCTGCCCAACACCACCAACCCGGACGACTGGGCCCGCATCTCCGGCAAGAAGGGCGAACGGATCGTCTTCATCCGCACGCTCGTCACCGGCAAGCAGGGCACCGACTCGGGCCGCTCCATCGACACTGTCGCCAACACGGGGCAGTACCTGTAAGAAGGACCGCCACCGTCCGGCTGCGGGTGTGCCCGCAGCCGGACGGTTCGCGTCTCAGCACCGGACCGGCACCAGGCAGGTGCCGGCAGCCAGGACCGGACAGCTACCGACGAACAAAGCCGGGTCGGCGATCTCCCGGTTGACAGTGGGCAGTTCTAGGCTCGGGTTACCGAACCGGGCCGACCGCAGACGGCAAGTCGTCAGCGGCAGCGCTTAGGAGGGCCGCATGACTGTACGGCGCGTAATGGGAATCGAGACGGAGTACGGGATCTCCGTCCCCGGGCATCCCAACGCCAATGCCATGCTCACCTCGTCGCAGGTGGTCAACGCCTACGCGGCGGCGATGCACCGGGCGCGGAGGGCCCGCTGGGACTTCGAGGAGGAGAACCCGCTCCGGGACGCGCGGGGCTTCGACCTGGCCAGGGACACCGCCGACGCCAGCCAGCTGACCGACGAGGACATCGGCCTCGCCAACATCATCCTCACCAACGGCGCCCGCTTCTACGTGGACCACGCCCACCCCGAGTACAGCTCGCCCGAGGTCACCAATCCGCGCGACGCAGTGCTCTGGGACAAGGCCGGCGAGCGGATCATGGAGGAGGCGGCCAACCGCGCCCTGCAACTGCCCGGCGCCCAGCCGATCCACCTCTACAAGAACAACACGGACAACAAGGGCGCCTCCTACGGCACCCACGAGAACTACCTGATGAAGCGGTCGACCCCGTTCGCGGACATCGTCAAGCACCTCACCCCGTTCTTCGTCTCCCGACAGGTCGTCACCGGTGCGGGCAGGGTCGGCATCAACCAGGACGGATCGGCCCAGGGCTTCCAGATCAGCCAGCGCGCGGACTACTTCGAGGTCGAGGTCGGCCTGGAGACCACGCTCAAACGGCCCATCATCAACACCCGCGACGAACCGCATGCCGACGCGGAGAAGTACCGCCGACTGCACGTCATCATCGGCGACGCCAACCTCTCCGAGGTCTCCACGTACCTCAAGCTGGGGACGACGGCGCTGGTGCTGTCGATGATCGAGGACGCCTTCATCAACGTCGACCTGGTCGTGGACCAGCCCGTGCGGACCCTGCACCGGGTCTCCCACGACCCGGACCTCGGCTACCTGCTGTCGCTGCGCAGCGGCCGCAAACTGACGGCCGTACAACTCCAGATGGAGTACTGCGAGCTGGCCCGCAAGTACGTCGAGGACCGGTTCGGCGCGGACGCCGACGAGCAGACCAAGGACATCCTGGACCGCTGGGAGGACGTGCTCGGACGCCTGGAGCGCGATCCGATGAGCCTGTCCCGGCAGCTGGACTGGATCGCCAAACGGGAGATCCTCGAGGGCTACCGCACCCGGGACGGCCTGGAGTGGGACAACCCCCGGCTGCACCTGGTGGACCTCCAGTACGCCGACGTACGGGCCGAGAAGGGCCTTTACAACCGCCTGGTGGACCGCGGGCGGATGGAGCGCATCGTCGACGAGGCATCGGTGCTGCGGGCGGCCCACAAGCCGCCTGAGGACACCCGCGCCTACTTCCGGGGCCGCTGCCTGGAGCAGTACGCCGAGCACGTGGCCGCGGCGTCCTGGGACTCGGTGATCTTCGACCTGCCGGGTCGCGACTCGCTGCAGCGGGTGCCGACGCTGGAGCCGCTGCGGGGGACCAGGAACCACGTCAAGGCCCTGCTGGACCGCTGCCGCACCGCGGAGGAGCTGGTCCGAGTCCTGTCCGGAGGTTGAACATATGTCCGCTTCGGGCGTAACCGGACCGTAGCGGGCGATGACAACGGGTGAACGGCGCGGCGCTGGGCATCATCGGGACAACACCGGCGTTGAAGGGTGGACAACCAAAACACCGGGCGTCTGTCACACCCGGTGTATAGGGTCTGACCAGCAGTACCGAGGCAGCATCGACGAGCGGGGTGAGGGACATGGCGACCAAGGACACCGGCGGCGGCCAGCAGCGGGCGAACCGCTCCTCCGAGGAGGTCGAGGAGAGCGAGGTCGAGACGACCGAGTCATCCGACCTCAAGGATCGCAAGGCAAAGCTCGACGACGACGTGGACGCCGTCCTCGACGACATCGACGAGATCCTCGAATCGGACGCCGAGTCGTTTGTACGATCCTATGTACAAAAGGGCGGCCAGTAGAGGCCAGTGGACCAGTCTGTCCGGCACGGACAGGCGGATCATGGACACGCGCAAGGGGTAAGGTCCCGGGCATCCGCTGCCCCGCGCGTCAGGCGCGCTGTGGGGCCGACTATCTGGAAGGGAACGTGTGGAAGCCAACACTCGTGGCACCGGGCGTCTACCGGCTGCCTTCTTGACGCCGGGTTCGTCGTCCTTCGTCGAATTCCTGGCGGACCATCAGCCTGAGCTGCTGCCCGGTCGGCGGACCCTGCCGGTCGGGTTCCAGCCACTGGACGTTCCGCACGGCACCACCATCGTGTCCGTGACCTTCGCCGGCGGGGTGATCCTCGCCGGAGACCGCCGCGCCACCATGGGCAACCTCATCGCTCAGCGTGACATCGAGAAGGTGTTCCCGGCCGACGAGTACTCCGCCGTCGGCATCGCCGGCACGGCCGGGCTCGCCGTCGAGATGGTGCGCCTGTTCCAGCTGGAGCTGGAGCACTACGAGAAGATCGAGGGCACCCAGCTCTCCCTGGAGGGCAAGGCCAACCGCCTCACCACCATGATCCGCGGCAATCTCGGCATGGCCATGCAGGGCCTCGCCGTCGTGCCGCTCTTCGCCGGCTACGACCTCGACCTCGGCCGGGGCCGGATCTTCAGCTACGACGTCACCGGCGGCCGCTCCGAGGAGGTCGGCTTCGCCGCCACCGGCTCGGGCTCGCTGTTCGCCAAGGGCTCGCTGAAGAAGCTCTACCGGGCCGACCTGACCGCCGAGCAGGCGGCCACCGCAGTCATCCAGGCGCTCTACGACGCCGCCGACGACGACTCGGCGACCGGCGGCCCCGACCTCACCCGCCGGATCTTCCCGATCGTCGGCGTCATCACCGAGGACGGCTTCCGCCGCCTCCCGGACGAGGAGGTCGGCGCCCTGGCGCGCAGCGTCCTCGACCACCGGCTGGAGCACCCCAACGGCCCCCAGGCCGGCCTTCTCTAAGTCCCCCTGACCGCCACTCCTTCATCAGACCGACCAGATAGGGGCGACAACCGGTGTCGACGCCGTTCTACGTCTCACCCCAGCAGGCCATGGCCGACCGCGCGGAGTACGCCCGCAAGGGCATCGCGCGCGGTCGGAGCGTGGTCGTGCTCACCTACGCCGACGGCATCGTCTTCGTTGCGGAGAACACCTCCCGGGCGCTGCACAAGGTGTCCGAGATCTACGACCGCATCGCCTTCGCCGCGGTCGGCCGATACAACGAGTTCGAGAACCTGCGCATCGGCGGCGTCCGCTACGCCGACCTGCGCGGCTACTCCTACGACCGGGCCGACGTCAACGCCCGCGGCCTGGCCAACGTCTATGCGCAGACGCTGGGCACGATCTTCTCCAGCACGGGCGAGAAGCCCTACGAGGTGGAGCTGATCGTCGCCGAGGTCGGCAAGTCTCCTGACGACGACCAGATCTACCGGCTCACCCCCGACGGCTCCGTCGTCGACGAGCAGCACACGGTCGCGGTCGGCGGCAACTCCGAGTCGATCAGCACCTTCCTGGAGCAGCGCCACACCGAGGGCCTGACCCTCACCGAGGCGCTGAAGCTCGCGGTCGAGGGCCTGGCCCGCGACCCCAACGGCGGCCAGGCCCGCACCCTGACCCAGGACCAGCTGGAGGTCGCGGTCCTTGACCGCAGCCGCTGGCAGCAGCGCAAGTTCAAGCGCCTGGTCGGCGCCCAGTTGGGCCGTCTGCTGGCGGGCGACGAGACCGCTGCCGGAGACCAGGACGACCAGCCCGCCGAGGACTAGCAGGCCGCCCTGCGGCCACCGGAGGCAACCGGAGGGCGCCCGAGCGGCGCCCTCCGACTCCTCAGCCGATCTGACGGTAGATCACGACGCCCGGACCGATTCGGTTTCGGACACTGTCCGACAGCGCACATTCCCACCATGCAAAGTCCCGACGAGACCTCCGTCCGCGGAAGCGGGGACGCGGCAGTCGACTGAGGGCCGGCGAAGGGGAGAGACCATGGACCGCAGAATCTTCGGAATCGAGAACGAGTACGGCGTCACCTGCACGTTCCGGGGCCAGCGGCGGCTCTCCCCGGACGAGGTGGCCAGGTACCTCTTCCGCCGTGTCGTGTCCTGGGGTCGCAGCAGCAACGTCTTCCTGCGCAACGGCGCCCGGCTCTACCTGGACGTGGGCTCGCACCCGGAGTACGCCACCCCGGAGTGCGACGACGTCTCCGAGCTGGTCACCCATGACAAGGCGGGGGAGCGGATCCTCGAGGGCCTGCTGGTGGACGCCGAGCGGCGGCTGCACGAGGAGGGCATCGCCGGTGACGTCTACCTCTTCAAGAACAACACCGACTCCGCCGGGAACTCCTACGGCTGCCATGAGAACTACCTGGTGGGGCGGCACGGCGAGTTCTCCCGGCTGGCCGACATCCTGATCCCCTTCCTGGTCACCCGACAGCTGATCTGCGGCGCCGGCAAGGTGCTCCAGACCCCGCGCGGCGCGGTCTACTGCGTCAGCCAGCGGGCCGAGCACATCTGGGAGGGCGTGAGCTCCGCGACCACCCGCTCGCGCCCCATCATCAACACCCGGGACGAGCCGCACGCCGACGCCGAGCGCTACCGCCGCCTGCACGTGATCGTCGGCGACTCCAACATGTCGGAGACCACCACCCTGCTCAAGGTCGGCGCGACGGACCTGGTGCTGCGGATGATCGAGGCCGGGACGGTGCTGCGCGACCTCACCCTGGAGAACCCGATCCGGGCGATCCGCGAGGTCAGCCACGACCTGACCGGATCCCGCCAGGTGCGCCTGGCCAACGGCCGCGAGGCCAGCGCCCTGGACATCCAGGAGGAGTACTACACCAAGGCCAGCGACTTCGCCGACGCCAAGGGCATCAGGACCGGCACCGTCGCCCGGGTGCTCGAGCTGTGGGGCCGCACCCTGGAGGCGATCCGAGCCGAGGACTACGCGCGGGTCGAGCGGGAGATCGACTGGGTCATGAAGTACCAGCTGATCGAGCGCTACCGGGCGAAGAACGGCATCAGCATGTCGCACCCGAGGGTCGCCCAGATCGACCTCGCTTACCACGACATCCACCGCCGCCGGGGCCTGTTCTACCTGCTGCAGAACCGGGGCCAGGCCGAGCGGGTCACCAACGATCTCAAGATCTTCGAGGCGAAGTCGGTCCCCCCTCAGACGACCAGGGCCCGGCTGCGCGGGGATTTCATCCGCCGGGCCCAGGAGCAGCGCCGTGACTTCACCGTGGACTGGGTGCACCTCAAGCTGAACGACCAGGCGCAGCGCACCGTGCTGTGCAAGGACCCGTTCCGCTCGGTCGACGAGCGGGTGGAGAAGCTCATCGCCGGGATGTAGCCGCGGGACGCGGCCGGATACCGCCACAATGCAGCGGCATGTGAGCAATCCGACAAAGGTGACAACTCGGTCTCTGTGTCCGCTCAATTGGGGACACAGGGGCCGAGGTGCTTGGCGAGTTCTCATGTCGAGGTCATAGAGTGGCGCGGACTGACCATCCGTACCCCTCCGCTTCTAAGGACCACTGTGCGCCGACTCGCCGCCGGGCTGCTCATCGTGCCCGCCCTGCTCCTGACCGCCTGTGGCAGCAGCACCAAGGCGAAGTCCAGCGACTCCGCCGCCACGCCCAAGGCGTCCGCCTCGGCCAGCGCCCCGGCCGTTCCGGTGCCCCCGGTGGTGGACTCGGCCGCCAACCTGCCGACCGTCGGCGGAACCTTCGGCACCAGTGCCACGCTGAAGCTCCCCAGCGGCGCGCCGGGCAACACGTTCGTGGTCCACACCGTGACCGAGGGCACCGGACCGGTCGTGACCTCGACCAACTACGGCATCTTCAACTTCACGGCCGAGGACTGGAACACCGGCAAGACCCTGATCAGCGCCTACAGCAAGGGCAGCGCCCCGGTGCTGCTGAAGCCCTCGCAGCAGATGATCCCGGCGCTGGAGCAGGCCGTGGTCGGGCACAAGGCGGGCAGTCGCGTGCTGGTGGTGGCGCCTCCCGGCGCGGCCGCCGCGCAGATGTCCGGCGCGGCGCAGAGCGGCGTGGGAGCCAAGGACACGCTGGTCTTCGTCGTGGACGTGAACCAGGCCATCGGGCTCAAGGACGCGGTGTCGGGCAGCCAGGTGGCCGCTCCGGCGGGCATGCCGACGGTGGACGCCACGCCGGGCAAGGCCGCCGCCTTCACCATCCCGGCCGCCGCGAAGACGCCCAAGGCACTGCAGACCGGCGTGCTGATCAAGGGCACCGGCGCCAAGATCCTGAGCGGCCAGACCATCGTGGTCCAGTACACCGGGGCGACGCTGGCCGACGGCAAGGTCTTCGACTCGTCCTGGAAGGACCAGGGCGCGTTCTCGACCGTCATCGGCCAGGGCCAGGTCATCCCGGGCTGGGACCAGGGCCTGGTGGGCCAGACCGTCGGCAGCCGGGTGCTGCTGTCCATCCCCGCCGCGCTGGCCTACGGCGCCCAGGCGCAGACCGGTATCCCGGCCAACTCCAACCTGGTGTTCGTCGTGGACATCCTGGCCGCGGCGTAACGTAGGCCCCACGGCCGCCGCACGGTGCGCCGCAGCGAACGAGGAGAGTCAGACCTTGAGCATCGAGAAGCCGGAAATCGACTTCCCGGGTGGCGAGCCGCCGACCGAGCTGCAGATCCGGGACATCCAGGTGGGCGACGGCGAGGAGGCCAAGCCTGGCCACAACGTCAGCGTGCACTACGTCGGCGTGGCCTTCAGCACCGGTGAGGAGTTCGACGCCAGCTGGAACCGCGGTTCGGCGTTCCGCTTCGGACTGGGCCAGGGCCAGGTCATCGCGGGCTGGGACCAGGGTGTCGCAGGGATGAGGGTCGGCGGTCGCCGCGAGCTGATCATTCCGCCGCACCTGGGCTACGGCAACCGTGGCGCCGGCCGGGCCATCAAGCCGGGCGAGACCCTGATCTTCGTGGTCGACCTGCTGGGCGTCTGACTGCTGGGCGTCTGACGCGTCGGGCACGGCCACCGCGCGACCCCGCTCTACCACAGCTGTGGTGGGGCGGGGTCGCGCTTTTGCCGCCGGCCGCGGGACCGGTACGGTCAGGTGCGCCGGGCACATGTCGTGCTCGCGCGGCAGGGAAGGGTGTGCGATGCCCATCGCCAAGTCCGAGCGCTTGATGAACCTCGCGCTGTGTCTCATGAACACCAAGCGCCCGCTGAGCAAGCGCGAGTTGCGGGACTCCATCGAGGCGTACCGCGAGGCCGCGGACACCTCCAGCGAGGACTCCTTCAACCGGATGTTCGAGCGCGACAAGGACGATCTGCGCGAACTGGGCCTGGTCATCGACGTGGACGAGAACGCCCTGGACGGCGAGCTCGGCTATCTGGCCCGCCGCGACCGCAACCGCCTTCCGGAGATCTCCCTCGACGCCGAGGAGGCCGCGGCGCTGAGCCTGGCGGCGGGCGTCTGGCGGCAGGCCCGCCTGGCCGGCGCCGCCAGCGGCGCGCTGCACAAGCTCCGCGCTGCCGGGGTTCTCGTGGACAGCGGACCGGAGACGCACTCCACCCTGGAGCCGCGTATCCCGGCCCGCGAGGCTGCCTTCGAGCCCCTGCTCGGCGCCGCCCGCGACCGGCGTCCGGTCACCTTCGCCTACCGCAAGTCCGGCGCCGCGCAGCCCGAACCGCGTAGCGTCGAACCCTGGGCGCTGGAGTGCTGGCACGGCCACTGGTACCTGGCCGGCTGGGACCGCGACCGCAAGGACGTGCGGGTGTTCCGGCTCAGCCGGATCACCGGCCGGGTCAAGGCCCGTCACGAGGCGTTCATCGCTCCGGTGCCCGACCACGTGGACGTGCGGCAGCACGTCGCCCGCTTCGCCGGGGAGGGCGCGACCGCCACCGCCCGGATCAGACTGCGGCGCGGCGCGGCCTTCCCGCTACGCACCAAGGCCCTCAACGCCGAGCCGGTGGACGCCCTCTGGGACGAGCTGGAGATCCCCTACGGCCACGGTCTCGCGGCGGACCTCACCGAGTTCGGCGCCGACCTGGTCGTGCTTGGCCCCGCCGAGCTGCGTACCGACGTCATCGCCCGGCTGAGCGCGGTCGCCGGGTCGGCGGCCGCAGACCGTCAGGACGCGAGCCAGGGAGCTTCGCTGTGAGCAACGCCATCGACCAGACCCGCCGGATGCTGTCGCTGGTCACCTACCTCCGCGAGCGGCCCGGCGCCCGGGTCGGCGAGGTCGCCCGCGCCTTCGGCATCACCGAGCGCGAGCTCGTCGGGGACCTGAACGTGCTGCCGATGTGCGGCACCAGCTTCCGCGGCGGGGATCTCCTCGACATCGACACCGACGGCGAGCGCATTTGGTGGCACAACGCCGACGACGTCGCTCAGCCGTTGCGGCTCTCCTCCGACGAGGCGATCTCGCTGCTGGTCGCCGCCCGTGCCGTCGCCGGGCTGCCGGGCCTGCGCGAGCGCGACCGCGCCGCGCTGACCCGCGCCGTGGCCAAGCTGGAGTCCGCCGCGGGGGACGCCGCCGAGGGCAGTGCCCGGGTCGGGGTGACCTTCGAGGCGGAGGGCAGCGTCTTCGCCGACGCCGACCGCGCCATCACCGAGCGCCGCCGCCTCTGGCTGCGCTACTACTCCTCCGGGCGCGGCGAGATGACCGAGCGCGAGGTCGACCCGATCCGGCTGATCACCGAAGGGCACACCTACCTGGAGGGCTGGTGCCGCCTCTCCGAGGACCGGCGGATCTTCCGGCTGGACCGCATCGCCGACATCCGGGTCCTCGACGTCCCCGCAGACCCGCCGCCGCTGGAGCTTCGGGACCTCTCCGAGGGCCTGGTCCGCCCGGCCGAGGACGACCCGCAGGTGGTCCTCGACGTCGGCCCCGGCGGCCGCTGGGTCACCGAGTACTACACCTACGAGGACGCCGCGGAGCTGCCGGACGGCGGCCTGCGGATCACCCTGCGCACCCCCGACCCGTCCGGGCTGCTGCGGCTGGCGCTGCGCCTGGGCGCGGACGGCCGCATCATTTCCCCGGCCGACCTGGCCGCGCAGGCTCGGGAGACCGCCGCCGGCGCGCTGGCGCTGTACTCGTCAGCGCTGTACTCGTCGGAGTCGGAGTCGGAGGGGAGCGAGGGGTGAGCGCGCCGACCCGCTTCAAGGCGTCCTGCCCCGACTGCCGCAGCACGGCGGAGCTGGACCCGGACGCGTTCCGGCTCGCACTCGGCCGTACCAGCGAGCGCACCTACTACTCCTTCACCTGTCCGTCCTGCGGCGCGGCTGTCCGCAAGCGGGCGGGGGAGCGGATCGTGGAGGCACTGACCGGCGCAGGCGTGCGGACCATGCGGCTGCACCTGGGCCAGCAGCCCTCGACGGTGGCGTAGGGTGCATCCATGCCGTGGATGATCATCGCCGCCGTGGGTCTGGCCTCCGCCGGACTGCTGGTGCTCGGGGGGCTCGCCGTGCGGGTGTACCGGGAGGTGCTGGTGCTGTCGCGTGAACTCGACGCGGGCGCGCGGCGTATCTCAGGTGCGGCGCGAAGCCTGGAGTTCGCCGCCGAACCGGTCGCGCGAAGGGCGGGCGAGGCGGCTCCGAAAGATCGGTCGCCGTTCATCCGTGAGGACTCCGAGTCCGCGTAGTATTCAGTTGAAGGTCGGTGCACCTCAACTTCTACTCACCCGCTCTGGACGCCCGCAAGGGCCTGGTGCGTATCATCAGCGCAGAGACCAAGACGAAGAGGGATTCCCATGCTCGAGAACCGCGGACTTGAAATCATCATCCTGGCGGTCGTCGTGCTGCTGCTCTTCGGGGCGAAGCGCCTGCCGGACTCGGCCCGTGCGCTCGGCAAGTCGCTCCGCATCCTCAAGTCCGAGGTGGGCGCGATGAAGTCGGACGACAAGACGGCCGACAAGGCCGCGCCGGCCGAGCCGGTCGTCGTCGCGAAGACCATCCAGGCCGCTCCCGGCGAGGCAGCGACCGCCCGTCCGGTGGCCGACGCGCAGCCCGAGCCGCAGCACACCAGCCAGAGCTGACCGGCTGCCTGTCCTGAGCCGGGTGCGGTAGCAGACCGCACGCGTTTGTCCATCCACCTTCTCGCAGGGACTGAAGCCGCACGGTGAGCGACACCCAGGGGACTCGGCGTCCGATCGCCGGACGGCAGAAGAGCCCGAAAGACGACGAGGGGCGCATGCCGCTCGGGGACCACCTCCGCGAACTGCGCAACCGCCTGGTCATCGCCTTGCTGGCGCTGTTCGTCGCGACGGTTCTCGGCTTCGTGGTGCACAACTGGGTGTACCAGCTGATGACTGGCCCGGTCTGCAACATCAAGGGCCTGCACGGCGTGGCGGCCGGGAATCCGGGCTGCCCCAACGGAGTGCTGGTGGCGGACGGACCGCTGGCGGGCCTCTCGCTGAGCTTCGACATCTCGCTGATGCTGGGCGTGATCCTCTCCAGCCCGGTGTGGTCCTACCAGCTGTGGGCCTTCGTCGCCCCCGGGCTGTACAAGAAGGAACGCAAGTACGGGCTGAGCTTCGTCGCCACCGCCGTTCCCCTCTTCCTCGCCGGCGCGAGCATCGCCTACTGGGTCTTCCCCAAGGCGATCCGGATCCTGGTCGGCTTCGTGCCCGGCGGCATGGCGCAGATGATCCAGGGCGACGCCTTCCTCACCTTCTTCATCCGCATGGTCCTGGTCTTCGGCCTCTCCTTCGAGATTCCGCTACTCCTGGTCGGCCTGAACTTCCTCGGCATTCTCAGCGCGGCGAAGCTGCGCAGTTGGTGGCGCGCGATCGTGTTCGCCATCTTCGTGTTCTCCGCGGTGGCCACTCCCACCGGCGACCCGCTGACGATGACGGTGCTGGCGGTGCCGATCTGCGCGCTGTTCATCCTGGCTCTCGGCATCACCACGCTGCACGACCGTGCCAAGGAGCGCCGCCGGGTGGTCGAGAACCCGGACAGCCTGCTCGACGACGACGTGGCCTCCTCGCTCGACCTCACTCCCGTCCCGGTCTCGGCCGAGTCGGTGGACGTCGAGCCGGTCTCCGCGGAGCACCTCGCCGCCGCCGAGCCGATGGTCTACCACCCCGACGAGGAGCCGACGAGTGTCCCCTCAGCAGGGGGAGAGCGCATGGACGACGTCACCTGAGCTACCGGCCCGCACTGGACGGAAGAAATCTTTGGGTCAGGTGTCGGTGTCGGCGGGTAACCTCTCGATGAGATGCAGATCCACGACGACAAAGACCGGCGCGCCGCCTCCGACGTCGCCCACCGCGCTCCCGTGCGCCCGACCCGGGAGGAAGGTGCTGCGATGACCTCCGCCGCCCCCGATGACCAGCTCAGCCCTTCTGAGCTCAACGACGAGCTCAGCCCCGCAGAACGCTACGCCGCCTCCAGGCGCCGCGCGAAGGAGCAGGCCACCGCCCTGTTCGCGTTCCGCCAGCTGTACGACTTCCCGCTCGACGACTTCCAGGTCGAGGCGTGCGAGGCACTGGAGGCGGGATCCGGCGTCCTGGTCGCCGCACCCACCGGCTCCGGCAAGACCATCGTCGGCGAGTTCGCCGTTCACCTGGCCCTGGCCGAGGGCCGGAAGTGCTTCTACACCACACCCATCAAGGCGCTCTCCAACCAGAAGTACGCCGACCTCGTGAAGCGCTACGGCGCCGCCAAGGTCGGCCTGCTGACCGGCGACAACACGATCAACAGCGAGGCGCCCGTGGTCGTGATGACCACCGAGGTGCTGCGCAACATGCTCTACGCCGGGTCGCAGACCCTGAACGGTCTCGGCTACGTCGTCATGGACGAGGTGCACTACCTGGCCGACCGCTTCCGCGGCGCCGTCTGGGAGGAGGTCATCATCCACCTCCCCGAGTCCGTCACCCTGGTCTCGCTGTCCGCGACGGTCTCCAACGCCGAGGAGTTCGGCGACTGGCTGGACACCGTGCGCGGCGGCACCAAGGTCATCGTCTCGGAGCACCGCCCGGTCCCGCTGTGGCAGCACGTCCTCGCCGGCAACCGGATGTACGACCTGTTCACCACCCGTGTCGCCGAGGAGCGCGCCTCCGGGCGCAAGCGCGAAGGCGGCGGAACCAAGGGCGGTGAGGCCGACGTCAACCCCGAGCTGGTGCGTCTCGCCCGAGCGGAGCAGGACCGGCGCTACGGGGGCGGTGGCAGGGACCGCTTCGACAAACGCGGCCGCGGCCGGAGCATGCCCAACGGGCGCCCGGGCCGTGCCTGGACTCCCGGTCGTGCCGAGGTCATCGACCGGCTCGACTCCGAGGGCCTGCTGCCCGCGATCACCTTCATCTTCAGCCGGGCCGGCTGCGAGGGCGCCGTCCAGCAGTGCCTGAACTCCGGGCTGCGGCTCAACAACGACGCTGAGCGGGCCGAGGTCCGCAGCCTGGTCGAGACCCGCACCGAGAGCATCCCCAACGAGGACCTGCACGTCCTCGGCTACTACGAGTGGATCGACGCACTGGAGCGCGGCGTCGCCGCCCACCACGCCGGGATGCTGCCGACCTTCAAGGAGATCGTCGAGGAGCTGTTCCTGCGCGGCCTGGTCAAGGCGGTCTTCGCCACCGAGACCCTCGCGCTCGGCATCAACATGCCGGCCCGCTCGGTGGTCATGGAGAAGCTGGTCAAGTGGAACGGCGAGACCCACGCCGACGTCACCCCGGGCGAGTACACGCAGCTCACCGGGCGCGCCGGACGGCGCGGCATCGACGTCGAGGGCCACGCCGTGGTGCTCTGGCAGCCGAACCTCGACCCCGCCGCGCTGGCCGGGCTCGCGGGCACCCGCACCTATCCGCTGAAGTCCTCGTTCAAGCCCTCCTACAACATGGCCGTCAACCTGGTCTCCCAGTTCGGCCGGCACAAGTCCCGCGAGCTGCTGGAGACCTCGTTCGCCCAGTTCCAGGCGGACCGCTCGGTCGTCGGCATCGCCCGCCAGGTGCAGCGCAACGAGGAGGGCCTTGAGGGCTACCGCGAGGCCATCACCTGCCACCTCGGCGACTTCCAGGAGTACGCCGATCTGCGCCGCGCCCTGAAGGACCGGGAGAACCAGCTCGCCCGCGAGGGCGCCAACCAGCGCCGCGCCAACGCCGCCGACTCCCTGGAGAAGCTCCGGCCCGGCGACGTCATCCACGTCCCCACCGGCCGCTTCGCCGGCCTCGCCCTGGTCCTCGACCCCGGCATTCCTCCGGTCAGCCGTCACGGCCACCGGCAGGAGCACAGCGAGGGGCCGCGCCCGGTCGTGCTCACCGCCGAGCGGCAGGTCAAGCGGCTCGCGATGATCGACTTCCCGGTTCCGGTGGAGGCGATCGAGCGGGTCCGGATCCCGCGCAGCTTCAACCCGCGCAGCCCGCAGTCCCGCCGGGACCTGGCCTCTGCCCTGCGCACCAAGGCCGGGCACATAGAGCCGGAGCGGGTACGCAAGGGTCGCGCGGCGGCAGCCGACGACCCGGAGATCGCCCGGCTGCGGGCCGCCCTGCGGCAGCACCCGTGCCACGGCTGCGACGAGCGCGAGGACCACGCCCGCTGGGCCGAGCGCTACGAGCGGCTGCACCGGGACACCCAGCAGCTGGAACGCCGGATGCAGTCCCGCACCCACACCATCGCTCGCACCTTCGACCGGGTCTGCGCGCTGCTCACCGACCTCGGCTACCTGAGGGGCGATCAGGTCACCGAGGACGGACGCCGGTTGGCCAGGCTCTACGGCGAGCTGGACCTGCTGGCCTCCGAGTGCCTGCGCGAGGAGGTCTGGGAGGGGCTGACCCCGGCCGAGCTCGCCGCCTGCGCATCCGCCCTGGTGTACGAGTCGCGGCGGGGCGACGACGAGAGCGGCGCGCCCAAGCTGCCGGATGGCAAAGCCCGTGAGGCGCTGGGCGAGATGGTGCGGCTGTGGGGCCACCTGGACGCACTGGAGGAGCAGCACAAGCTCTCCACCGAGGACAACGTGGGCCAGCGCGAACCCGACCTGGGCTTCGCCTGGACCGCCTACCGCTGGGCCTCGGGCCACCCGCTGGACGCGGTGCTCCGGGAGGCGGACATGCCGGCCGGCGACTTCGTCCGCTGGACCAGGCAGCTGATCGACGTGCTCGGCCAGATCGCCAACGCCGCCCCCGAGGGCGGCACGGTCCGCGCCACCGCCCGCAAGGGCGTGGACGGGCTTCGTCGCGGCATCATCGCGTACTCCTCCGTGAGCTGAGCGCCCACCCGCACGGGTCAGGCCCGCCCCGGTCGGCAGTTTCCAGCTGTCGATGCCGGGGCGGGCCTTGTGCGTTTTCGCGACGCGATATAGCGTGTTGACAGAAGCAATACCCGGAGCCATATACTCGTGTCCGGATAGTCGACGGCGAGGAGGAGTCATGGCAAAGCGGAAGATGGGCAACACGCTCGCCCTCGCCGTCCTCGCGCTCGTCGCCGAGCACCCGCGGCACCCGTACGAGATCGCACAGGTGCTCCGCTCGCGCGGCAAGGACCAGAGCATCAAGATCAACTATGGTTCGCTCTACACCGTGGTCCAGGGCCTGGAGCGGCACGGCTTCATCGAGGCCGCCGGCGTCGAGCGCGACGGCCGCAGGCCCGAGCGCACGGTCTACGGCCTCACTGAGTCCGGGCGCGCGGAGCTTCGGGACTGGCTCTCGGAGCTGCTGGGCACCCCCGCGAAGGAGTACCCGCGGTTCGAGTCGGCGCTCTCGCTGATGGGCGTCCTCCCCCCGGAGGAGGCCCGCTCGCTCCTGGAACAGCGGGTCGCCCTGCTGGACGCGTCCGTCGCGGCGCAACAGGAGACCCTGGAGCGCTGCACCGACTTCCTGCCCAGGATCTTCCTGGTCGAGGGAGAGTACGAGCTGGCCATGACCACGGCAGAGGCCGAGTGGACCCGGCGACTGCTCGCGGACATGTACGACGGGTCACTGACCGGGATGGACGGCTGGCACGAGTACCACGCCACCGGCCGGGCCCCGCAGGAGTGGGTGGACCTCGAACTCCAAGCCACGCAGGCCCAGGAGGACTAGGAAGCGCGGACCAGAAGAAGAGACCAGGAACGCCAGAAAGCCCCGCCCGGTGCGACAACACCGGACGGGGCCAGGAACCTCGGAACCGACCTGCGACAACAGGATTCGGCGCCTACGAGGAACACGCAATCTCATCGTAGCCCGAGTCCCAGTCGTAGATCGGCACCCCAGCGATCAACGAACGAAGGGACAGCAGCACCATGACCGACCCCAGCCCCGGCTCGGCGCCGCCCGCGCTCCAGCGCCCGACGCTCCGCAGCTCGGCGATCGAAGCCACGGACCTGATGAAGACCTACCAGGTCAAGGGCCGGCCCGAGGGCGTTCGCGCCCTGGACGGGCTCAGCATCAGCGTCGAGCCCGGCATCGTCTTCGGGCTCCTCGGCCCCAACGGCGCCGGCAAGTCCACCACCGTCAAGATCCTCACCACCCTGGCAGCCGCCGACAGCGGCCACGCCACCGTGGCCGGTCACGACGTCGCCGGCGACCCCGCGCGGGTGCGCCGCTCCATCGGCGTCGTCGCGCAGCGCTCGGGCGCGGACCCGGTCGCCACCGGCCGCGAGAACCTGCTGCTGCAGGGCCGCCTCTACGGCATGCGCGGCCAGGAGCTGAACCGTCGAGCCGACGAGCTGCTCGACCGCTTCGATCTCACCGACGCGGCAAAACGCCAGGTCAAGACCTACTCCGGTGGCATGCAGCGCCGTCTGGACGTGGCCATCGGGCTGGTCCACCGCCCCGAGGTGCTGTTCCTGGACGAGCCCACCACCGGACTCGATCCGGAGGCCCGCACCGCCATGTGGGAGGAGATAGGCCGTCTCGCCGGCGACGAGGGTCTGACGATCCTCCTCACCACCCACTACCTGGACGAGGCAGACCGGCTCTCGGGCCGCCTCGCCATCGTCGACCGGGGCCGGGTCGTCGCCGAGGGCACGCCCGACGAGCTCAAGGGCGAGTTGCACGGCGACGCCGTCCACGTCGACCTGGTTCAGCCCCCGCCCGCCGACGGCCTCTCGGTGTACGAGGCGCTGGGCCGCGTGCCCGGCGTTCGCGAGATCGCCGTGGACGGACGGCGGGTCAGCGCCCGCGCGGACGACGGCGCCGCCGCCGTCCCGGCCGTCCTCGCCGCCCTCGACCAGGCCGGCAGCCCCGTGGCCGCCGTCACCGTCGCCCGCCCCTCGCTGGACGACGTCTACCTCCGCTACGCCGGACGCAGCTTCGCCGACGCCGAAGGAGTCACCCGATGAGCACCAGCACCCTCGGCGCGCGGCCCGGTCCGGCGCGTTCCCGCCCGACCGACGGCATCGCCCAGACCTGGTTCATGACGCAGCGCCAGTTCATGGCCTTCGCCCGCCAGCCCGCCTATCTGATCATCACGCTGATCCAGCCGGTGATCTGGCTGTTCCTCTTCGGCGCGCTGTTCCACAAGGTCGTCGAACTGCCGGGCTTCGGCACCGGCAGCTACCTGGACTACCTCGTCCCTGGCGTGATCGTGATGAGCGCCGTGTCGGCCAACATGTGGGCCGGGATGGGCACGCTGGAGGAGATCGAGCGGGGGACGCTGAACCGCTTTCTGATAACCCCGGTCCGGCGCAGCGCACTGATGAACGCCAACGTGGTCGCCCAGTCAATCACCACAGCGCTGCAGTCGGTGATCATCATCGCGCTCGGCTGGGCCGGCGGCGCGAGTTACCCCGGCGGGGTGCTGGGCCTGCTGATCCTGGTTGTGGTGTCCTCCGCGCTCGGCACCATCTTCGGGGCCTTCTCCAACGCCCTGGGGATGCTGGTCCGCGAGCGGGAGTCCATCATCGGGATCAACACCTTCCTGCTCCTCCCGCTGACCTTCCTCTCCTCGGCGTTCATGGCCCCGGCCCTGATGCCGCACTGGATGCAGGTCGTGGCCCGCTTCAACCCGGTCAACTGGGCTCTGGAAGCCGGGCGCGGCGCGATGGCGTCCCATCCCGACTGGTGGTCGGTGCTCAGTCACGGCGGTTGGACACTGCTGCTGGCCGCGTTCGCAGTCTGGCTGTCGCTGCGGACCTTCCGCTCCTACCAGAGGTCCGTCTGACGGCCGTCCGTCCGGCCCGGAAAGCCGTGGTGGTGGGGGGCCCCCGGCCGGGGGGGGCCCCCCCCCCGCGGGGGGTGGGGGGGGCCCCCCCCCCCCCCCGCGCCGCGGGGGGGCGGACCCCCCCCGCACGCCCCGGCCCCCCCCAGGGTGGCCGCCCCC